>CAZMNI010000143.1:0-5859 GCA_964567615.1 uncultured Chryseobacterium sp. | reverse complement strand
TGGGACAGCATCCTCAGCATCCTCCAAATGCCCGCCGGCATCCCCGTCGCGACGGTGGCCCTCGACGGCGCCCGCAACGCCGGCATCCTCGCCGCATCCATCTGCGCCACGTCCGACCCTCAGCTCCGCAAGCGGCTCGCCGACTTCAAGGACGCGCTGCGGGCGGCGGTTGAAGCGCGCATCGGAGAGGTCGAACGCAGCCGGCCGGCCTGATGGCACAGCCCGACTTCCTGACGCTAGATCCCGCCGGCATGCCGGTGCTGGAGCTCCACCCGTTCTTGCTTGGCACCGTGTCGCCGCGGCCCATTGCGCTGGCAAGCACGGTGGATGCGGAGGGCCGGCCGAACCTCGCGCCGTTCAGCTATTTCAATGTCTTTTCTGCCGCGCCGCCGGTGTTGGTGTTCAGCCCGGCCCGCCGCGGGCGGGACAACACGACGAAGCACACGCTGGACAACGTGCTCGCGGTGCCGGAAGTCGTCATCCACCTCGTCGATTACGCGCTGGTGGGGGCGAGTTCGCTGGCGAGCGGGGACTTCCCTGCCGGGGTGAACGAGTTCGCGAAGGCGGGGCTGACGGCGCTGCCGTCGGAGTGCGTGCGGCCGCCGCGGGTGGCGGAATCGCCGGTGGCCTTCGAGTGCCGCGTGGACCGCGTGGAGCCGCTGGGCGCGGGCGCGGGCGCGGGAAATTTGGTCATTTGCGAAGTCGTGCGGATGCACATCCGCCGGGACGTGCTGGGTGCGGACGGGCGGCCGGATCCCGCGCTGCTCGACCTGGTGGGGCGCTGCGGCGGCGAGACGTACGTGCGGGCGGGGGGGGATGCGCTGTTTGTTTGGCCCAAACCGGGCACGACCCCCGGCATGGGCGTCGACCAGCTTCCTCACGACATCCGCACGAGCCGGGTCCTGACCGGCAACCACCTCGCGCTCCTGGCCGGCCTGCTCGCCCCCCCCGACGAGACCGACGTGAACGAATTCAAGCTCCTCGAGCTCGCCGATCTCTTCCTCACCTACGACGGTCGGCCCGCGGAGCTCGAAACGGCGCTCCACCGCGCCGCGGCGGCCCACCTCGACGCCGGCGACCTCGCCAGCGCCTGGAAGTGCCTCCTGGCCTACAACGGCTGATCCGGGGCCTCGAACGAGCGCACGGGTAGGTTTTGCCGTTGTTGTACTTTCCCGAAGGAGGGTAGTATAAGAGTGGGTGCGGGATTCACATCTGTTCATAAATGTTCAGCGGGAGTTTGTGCCCGTTGCACGACTTGCTGAAGTACTTTCGAAGTATGGCATTCGAACTGAAAGGCACGGTCAAAAAGGTGTTTGACCAGCAGGATTTTCCGAGTGGGTTCTACAAGCGTGACTTTGTGGTAACCACTGAGGACCAGTATCCCCAGGACATCAAGTTCACCGCGGCAAAGGAGCGGACAGAGCAGCTCATGCGCTTCCGCGAAGGGGACCGCGTGCTGGTGAAGTTCGACTTGCGCGGTCGGGAGTACAACGGCAATTTCTACGTCGATCTCAACGCATGGCGCATCGAGGCGGCGGGCGAAGGGGCACCGGTGGGTGCGCCGGCGCAGCAGCCTTCGTACGCTGCGGCGCCGATGCCAGCAGCTCCGGCTGTGGATTTGGCCGGCGGGGGCGACGACGACGACCTGCCGTTCTGAGGACAGGTACGGTGCGCCAGGCAGGGAAGAGTGTCCGCACAGGGCGGCGTCCCCGGCCGGATTACGACGCGTTTCACACGGTTCGCCTGCCGAACGGGTTCCGCATCATTTGCATGGAGCTCGACCGCCCGGTCGTGCATTGTGGACTGGTCATTCAGGCCGGAACCCGCGATGAACGTCCCGGGGAAGCCGGCGCGGCGCATTTTCTCGAGCACATGCTGTTCAAGGGGACTGCGCGGCGCAAAGCGTTCCACGTGCTCAACCGGCTCGACAGCGTCGGGGGCGAATTCAACGCTTCCACGTCGAAGGAGGACACGTGGATTACGGCGTCGGTACTGTCAGAACACGTCGAACGGGCCATCGAGTTGTTAGCGGACATCACGTTCCATGCGACCTTCCCCGAGCGCGAAGTCGCGAAGGAGCGCGATGTGATCCTCGACGAATTGCACGGCTACCTCGACAGCCCCGCCGACGCCATCTTCGACGAGTACGAGGAACGGCTCTTCGCGGGGCATCCACTCGAGGGCAACATCCTCGGTACCGTGGACAGCGTGAAGGGCATGGACCGTGCGACGTTGCAGGCGTTCGTCGAGCGCCATTATGTGCCGGAGGCGATGGTCCTGAGCGTGGTGGGCGGGATTGCGGCGGCGGAAGTGGAGCGGCTCAGCCGGAAGTACTTCGGACCCATGGCGGCCCGGACCGCCCAACTCGAGCGGAAGCGGCCAGAACCGGTGGCGCAGTTCGATGTGCGGCTCAAGAAGGAGGTGCACCAAATCCACCACGTCCTCGGCGGCCTGTGTCCGGGAAGCGACGACGAAGACCGGTTAGCCATCGCCCTCGTGGCGAACTACCTCGGCGGGCCGACGATGAACAACCGGCTCAGCCTGAACGTGCGGGAGCGCCACGGCATGGCGTACAACATCGAATGTGCGTACACCCCGAACAGCGACTGCGGAACGGTGGGGGTGTATTTTGGGACCGACCGGCGGCTGCACGACCGCGCGGAACGGCTGGTGATCAAGGAGCTGCGGGCGGTCTGCACCACCCGGCTGGGCACCCGTACGCTGCACGAAATCAAGCAGCAAATCGCCGGGCACATCGCCCTGAGCCAAGACAGCGGCGTGAGCCTGATGACCGGACTCGGCAAGAGCTACCTGCTCTACGACCGCGTAGAACCGATGGAGGAGGTGTTCCAAGCGCTCGAAGCAATCACAGCCGACGACGTGTTGCGCGTCGCAAATGCGTGGTTCGACCCGGCGGGCTGGAGCCACTTGGTGTACCTGAGCGACTGAAGGTCAGTTCGCCGAGATGCGGTGGACGTCGTTGTTGTCGCGCTCGATGCCGTTCTTGACGTGGCGGATTTTCAAGGCGAGTCCCGCCCATTCCCGCTGATTTGCGGCGAGCAGGCGGTCGAGGGCGTCGTCGTCGTTGTCGGCCGCCAGCGCGATGTCGGCCGCGAACGGCATACCGTGGAGCCGCAGCCACGTCACTGCGGCTTCCTCGCCCTCGGCGCCGCGGACGATGGCCATGAGGTGGGGGTGGCCGTTTTCCATCAGCCACTGGCGGGCTTCCCGTTGGTTGTGGAGGGCGTGGACGAAGAGGGCGAGCTCGGGGTAGCCGTTCTCGGACAGCCACGTGCGCAGTGGAATGTTCCCGCCGATGGCCTCGCCCCACGCTAAAATCACCTTTGCAGGCAGTTCCATGCGGCCAAGATAGCCACGTACCTTGCACCTTGTGGGGACGATGCGGACGAAGCGGTTTTTGTTGCTGTGCATCAGCACGTTGCTGTTCATGGCGAGCTTCGGCATGGTCGTGCCCGAACTGCCCGGATTCCTCGCGGCGCTGGGCCGTCCGGACCTGATCGGGTGGATCATCGGGTCGTTCACGGTGGGCGCGTTTTTGTCCCGCTTCGTGAGCGGGCGGGTGACGGACGAGGTGGGGCGGCGGCCGGTGATGGTGTTCGGGAGTTGGGTTGCAGCGCTGTCGGCGTTGGGGTACCTGCTGCTGGGGCATGTGGGTCCGGGCTGGGCGGTGGGGGCGTTTTTTATGCTGCGCTTCATCCACGGGATCAGTGCGGGGTTCCGGCCCACGGGGGCGACGGCGTACACGGCAGACATCGTGCCGGTGGACCGGCGCGGGGCGGCGATGGGGTGGCTCGGCGTGGCGGGCAATGCGGGCATGGCGGGGGGTCCTGCGCTGGGCAGCGTGCTGGCGGTGGAGTGGGGGATGGACGCGATGTTCGCGGTGGCGGCGGTGCTCGGGGCGCTTTCGTTGGCGCTGACGTGGCCGTTGAAGGAGACGCTTGAGCCGCGGAGGAAGTTGGTTTGGGGGGATTTGGCGGTATGGCGCGGGAAGCCGTTCGACCGTGCCGCTCTTCCGCCCTCCCTCGCCCAAATCCCCGTCGCCTTCGCCTTCGGGGCCTTTTTGGCCATCACCCCCGACTTCGTGGGCGCGCTCGGCTTCACCTACAAAGGCACCTTCAACACCATCGCGGTCGTCGCCTCGATCGTGGTGCGGATGGCGGCCGGCGGCTGGTCAGACCGGTGGGGACGCATTCCCGTCATCGCCGTGGGCAACCTCCTGCTCGCCGCGGGCATGGCCGGCTTGGCCCTGTCGGATACCCCGGCCGAGGCCATCGCGGCCGGCATCGTCTACGGCGCTTCCGTGGGGCTCAACGCGCCGGCCATCTTCGCGTGGACGGCGGACCTCGCCCGTCCCGGCGCCACGGGCCTTGCCCTCGGCACGATGATGCTCGCCATGGAAATCGGCATCGGAGCGGGCGCCCTGTTCGCGGGCTACCTCTACGCGGGCGACATCGACCGGCTCGCGTGGGTGTACGGCACGTGTGCAGTTTGGGCGGCACTCGCGGCGCTGCGGCTCACCTGGCTGGCGCGCAGGCCGCTGCCCGGTGCATAACGCACGGTTCGGCGTGGAAAAGTCAGCCGCCCCGGTCCCTGCGCAGCCGGATTCCGCGCAGTACTTTCGGCGCCATGGAAGAATTGTTGGCCCTCCTCGAGACTGCCCGCGCAGAGCGTGCGGCGTCGCTGAAGGACTTTGTGCGGCTCAAGGCCGAGCTCGCCCGGGTGCAACGTCGGGTGGACGAGCTGCGGTCCGAGAACCGCGAACTCAAGGTGGCGCTGCACGCCGCTGAGACGGAGGTGGTGAACCTCCACGCTTACGTCGGCGAAATCGCCCTCGTCGGCGAAGCCTGATCAGACCGCTTCCGGCAGCGCTGCGCTCGAAACGGCCAGCGCGCGATCGACTTTCTTGAACAGCCCTTGCAGCACGGTTCCCGGGCCGACCTCGACGATTTCCGTAGCGCCGAGCCCGAGGATGCAGTGCATCGACTGCGTCCAGCGCACCGGCGCGGTGAGTTGCGCGATTAGGTTTTCCCGAATGGCATCCGGATCGGACGTGGCGGTCGCGTGCACGTTCGAAACGATGGGGCAGCGCGGCACAGAGAACGCGGTGGTGGCAATGGCCCGGGCCAAACGTTCGCGGGCCGGCTCCATCAGCGGCGAATGAAACGCACCCCCGACGGACAACACCAGGGCACGGCGCGCCCCGGCCTCGGTCAGTCGACGGCAGGCCTCCTCCACGGCAGCCACTTCTCCTGAAATCACCAGCTGTCCGGGGCAGTTGTAGTTCGCCGGCACCACCACGCCCGGCACCTCGCCGCAGATGCGCTCGACGTCGGCGTCCTCCATGCCTAACACCGCCGCCATGGTCGACGGAACGGCCGCGCACGCCGCCTGCATCGCCCGCGCCCGCTCGGCCACCAGCGCCAACCCGTCCGCGAACTGCAGCCCACCTGCCGCCGTCAGCGCAGAGAACTCCCCGAGGCTGTGCCCTGCCACGACGCCGGGCGTAAACGCCTCTCCGAGCACTTCGGCCAGCAGCACGGAGTGCAAGAAAATCGCAGGTTGCGTGATGTCCGTGGCCCGCAGGTCCTCCTCGGTCCCGTGGAACATCACCTCGCGGATGTCGAACCCGAGCACTTCCTGCGCTTCATCGAAACGGGCGCGGGCGGTGGCGGATGCGGCGTGCAGGTCCTGGGCCATGCCCGGGAATTGGGCCCCTTGGCCGGGGAAGACGAAGGCTTTCATGGGACGAAAATAGGAGGGATCAGAGCTTCAACGACAGCCCCACCGAGAGCACTTCGCGGAACTGCACTCCGGGGCCGGAGCGGGCGGGGACCAGGA
>CAZMNI010000142.1:0-5872 GCA_964567615.1 uncultured Chryseobacterium sp. | reverse complement strand
AACCGATGCCCATGCCCGTCCACGTGCAGGCCGCAGCATCCCATTCCAGGCGCAACGCCGCGCTTCCTTCGGCAGCAGGCTCGCGCACTTCACGGAGGTGCTTGCACGTACTTTTCTCCAATCCCCACGCATCGGTGGTACCGTCCGCATAGACCGTCATCGTTCTCAACGGGGCCGCTACGTGCGATTGCACTTTGTACGGCGTGCGCACGTCTTCAAGGGCAATCGGCTTGAGGGCCACCCCACAGCCGCCAGCGAGCACCGCGAGTCCGGCCGACGCGCACAGCCGAATCCCCCTCAGGGCTGCCATGGCGTGTACACCGTGAAATTCATGTAATCGACTGCGTGCCCGACAAAGCCGGTGGTTTGCTCTTGGGCAAGCAGCAGGAACTCCAGCTGTACGATGCGGTCGAGGTCCTGCCTGCCTGTGGCGTCGTTGTTCCCGTACCCGCCGATGGTACTGCGCAGAAAACGGTCTGCACGAATGCTCACCACCTTCCAACCGACCCAGTCGATCGGCACTTCAGCGTTGTACGCCCCTTCCGTAAACCGGTCGTACACACCGTCGAGGTTGTCATCTTCCTTCAGCCCCACCTGCAATCTGCTGATGCCATCGCCGAAGCCGTACACGAGGGCGTTGAAGTACACATGCTCCGGGTTGAGCGTGCCCAAATCGAAGTAGGTGTTCGCTGCCGACGAAGCCTCGTCGGCATCAACAGCTGCACCGCAAATGAAAATATTCGAAGGCGCATGGTTTGCCGACATGACCCAAAACCCGCTGCCCTGCGCGGGCTCCACCGTCGCGAATGAAGGAGGACTCGTGAAGAGGTTTTGGTAGTAAGTTCCGGTGGCCCGCAGGTTCGTGCTGACGGGTTCCGTGAACGCTGAAATCGGCTGGGCCGGATTTTCGAAGTCACTCACCACCAAGGCAACTTCTGGCGCTTCGCGCAGCCCCGTCACCTCCACGGTGTCGCCCCACAGCGTATCGGGATACTCCACAAACGTCAACCGGGTGGCGCACGGTTCTTCCCCGAAAATCGGTGCAAACGTGATCGTGCCATCCCAGGCGGCCACCGCTGCGGTGATGTCGCGCTCGCGGCCTTCGAGGACCTTGCGCGCTCCAGATTCCAGGCCGATGATTTCTAAGCGCCAATCCGTCCGAATGGACAGTTTTGCCGAAAATCCCACCTGTTCACCTGCGGAGAAGTCCACTGTTGCCCGGTCCGCCGACAGGCCTTCGAGGACCTCAAAGGGACCGAAGAGGTCTTGAAGTTCGGGGCCTTCGATGTCGGGTTTGGCGCAGCCGAACATCCCTACCGCCACCCCGGCAGCGACCGCATTGCGTACGTACTTGTTCAACGTGTTCATCGTGCGTCCGTTAGAAGTACAAGGTATAGAGGAAGGACCACTGGCGCCAGGCAAACGATCCGGCCGCTTCCGCATCGTCCACCCACTGCATGCGGTACTGCACATTCAGCCGAGAGGACGGGGTAAAGCGGTACATCGCACCTGCTGTGGCCAGCACTGCGGTATAGGTGGTCTCAAAGCGGCGGAAATCCACGATGCGGTCGTAGGCATCGCGGACCGTGAGGTAGTCAGCACCCCGCGCTGCAACGGCTAAAACCGCCGCATGCAGAGCGGCATCCTGCTCGGGCTCCCATTGCAGGCCAAGTTCTGCCCTGCCGCATGCCCAATCCACTTCACCGATGCCGTCAAAACCGGACCCGAGGTCGGAGAGTCCGGGACGGGCCGTCCGTTCTGCTCGGAGAAGACCGTCGATGCGCAGCGGCTTGCCCGAAGTGGAGACCGTGTGGCTGCCCGTTGCTTGGAGCGAGGCCATTCTCCTGCGTTCAGCGATGCCTTCGCCGACCGCTTCTTGGGCCAAAGCTGCTTCCACCGCCACGGTTCCCCGGGCGTAGTTCGCGGTCAGCGTTTGGCGGTTCGGGGTGGCAGCCCCGTAGGGCGCAACGGCTCGGTAAATCGGCGAATACGCTTGCAATCCCGGCGAAATCGCAGCCCGATACACACCAGGGTCCTGCAGCAGGTCGGCCGGGGTAAGCGCACGCACGACTTCGCGGTTTGTGACAAAGGGCCAAACGGCCGCCGAGGCTCCGAAATCGGTTTGGCGGCTTTGCGCACCGGGGCTTCGAAAGCCGGACGCCACATGCCGAACGCCGAACGCCCAAGTTCCACGTCCGCCGCGGTGGCGCGCAACCAGCTCACCCACCTCTCCGGACGTAGGCGCGGGGGCATCTACCCAGCCGGTGTACGACCGGTGCGAAAGTCCGACTTCGCCGCTCCACACCCAGCCGGCGACAAGTGGACCACTGCCGTCAAGCGTGTGAACCGTGGTGGTTCCCGCTGCTTCCGAGAATTGGGCCGTAGAGGCCACATCAAAGAGCGAAACGCCCCGGTATCCGATGCGCAAACTGTCTCGGCGCCCTACCGCCTCCCATGCCCCGAGCAGGCGGTCCGGCGTAAAGAAATAATCCGTTCCCCGGTTCTTTGCGAGCACGCCGCGCACGGCCACCTCATCGAACGGCCGGACCGCGAGCACAGCATCTGCGTCGATGCCCTGTTGGCGCCACATCCCGCCCCGGTAGAAACGATCGTAGTCAATCCAATCCGTCCATACCCGCAGCATTTCCGGATGTCCCCCACCGAGGTCCGCATTGTCGTTTGCCAGCGTAAACGGCGTCAGGCGCAAATCCAAATCCCCCATGCGGTACCGCACAACCCCACGGATCAGTCCGCGGGCATACAGCTCCCGCACACCGAAGCCGACCCCTTGGCCCCAAAACCCGTCCAAGCTGCTCGTCACCCGCGTCACCGCGACCACCTCTGTGGACGCATCGGGCCTGGCAATTACTCCGAAGTCGAAGACGGCTGCACCGCCCATAACCCGACCCGGTGTCACTGTATCGCCATCCGCTATGCCCCCATCGAGGGCGTCGTGCTGCATGAGAAACCGCCCTGCACCGGTGAAGCTGACCTTCGGTGCCGTGCCTTGCGCCACAACCCCACCCGCAAGGCCCAGCGCACACACCGCTGCCCAACCCGACGCACCTGTGAATGCTCGCACCATCAGAAGAAGAATTTGAATTCAAGTGTGGTTTCCGTTCCCCGAATGCGGTCGGCCGTGAAGTGGGCATCCTCTTGGGTGAAGCGCCGGTGACGCAAATAGAGCCCGGAATTTGCCGAAACGCGCACGTCCAAACCCACTCCGAAGTGGCGCGACCGCTGCTGAACAGGTCCATCTGCTGCATACGCACCGCCTGCCCAACTCGCTCCCGGCAACGCTGAACCTTCAAGCCCTGCAGCCGCAAACGGTGTTCCAGGTGCAAGCTGCACACCAGCCGTTTCTCCAGCAGGTGTGAGGTAGAGCAAATTTGCGGTAGCGTCTCCACCGTCGATTTGTTCCCTTCCGACGGTCAACGAAACATCCACGGCGCGCGTCAACCGAACGAATGCATCCACCTCAAGGTAAGCTGCGCTGACGTAGTAGTCACCGCCCCTTCCCGGCAACCAAATGCGGCGGTCCGCAGCAGCAGCCCACGTGGCCACGCCGTTGAATACCACCGGATGCTCTGTTTTCTCCGCAGCACGCGCCGTCGCATGAACTTGCACGGTCGAAAAGCCGGTGCGGCTCCATGGAAGACCTGTGTCCGGATCCACGTCTGAGATGAACAGGTCTTCAGACACCCCGCGGTAAAAGGAGTTCCACCGGCGGTAAGGCCCCACGGAGGACGAAAATGCAACGAATCTGCTCATCGGCAGGCCGTTGATTTTGTGGCCGAACGCGATGCGGTTTGTTAAAATCTCCAGCTCCCGGGATGAACTCCACCCCACGTTGAAGCGGAAGAACTTCGCAGGCCGCAACCAGGCATTTGCCTGCATCCCCCACCGGTTCGAGGCCGCATGGCCCACATCCTGCAGGCTTCCTCCGAACCCGGTTGCACCGCCTCCGGCAACAGCAGAAGCATCGGTGCCTGCCGCTGCGACCCCCGGGCTCGCAAAATTTGAATAGGGATTGATGAACCCCGGATCAATCCGGTACACATCCACTTCCCAAGGAACGTATTTACCGGAGCGCTTCACACTTCCGCGTACGGCCCACCCCTCCTCCTCCCCACGTGTTCCCTTCCCGGCCTCAGCTGCACCCGACCACGGTCCGCGGTTCCAGGTGGCATCGCACGTTGTAAGGGCCAAACGCGTGGGCTGTCCAGCGGCATCCGGGCCGAAGTCATGCACCACGGTATTCACTCCGATGGCTCCCGCTGCGCCGGGCTTCCAGCGCAACCGCCCTCCCACCGTAAACCGCTCCGTGGGGTCTCCGAACACCGCTGTGGCCGGAGTTTTTCCCCACAGCATCCGGCCCTCTAGTCCCGCAGGGAGCTGCGTAATGTCTACAACGGCCCCTTTGAACGCTTGGCGGGCCCAGCGCACGTCCCGGTTGATCGTTCCCGTCTCGAAAAACGTCGTGGCCCGCTCCACGCTGGTGGTCCCACCTTCCCATGGCCACCGTTCGAACAGGCTGTAGCGTTCGTATCCAGGAAACGCGCTGAACGTCATGCCACTGAGCTCCGTCCAATGGATCCCCCCCGCCTGAATGCCGAGGGTGAATGCACGCAGTGGCACAGTGCCGTAGAGGTTGATGCCGAGGTTCAAGTTGAACGGAACTTGGCCGTTTGACCCGGTGAAATGGCTGTAGAGGCCCATGTCCATGGCCAAACTCGCACCGCCCCCCGGCCGCATGGCCATTTGGAGCAAGAGCAACGGCGGATCCCGGTAGATGTCCCCCACCCCCATCACGTGAGGGGGTGTATTCGCAAACGCATTCTCCGCCAGCACCTTGAACGGCTCATCCAGCCTCCGGTCCAACGCAAACATCCGGTAGTAGCCGGTCATGCTCCAACCCGGCCCGAACCGGTCGAGTGCATAGGTCGGTGCAGCGGTTGAATCGCCTTCCGCTGCCACAGACGCTCCTGTGGTCGCGGCGAGTACCGCCAGGAGCGCCCCCCACTTCATCGCACCACGAACCGCACGAGGCGACCGGAAGCTGACCGAAGTTGGTACACCCCTGCAGCCCAACCATCCACCGCGATTTCCAACTCCGCGCCACGCGCTGTTCCCGACCACACCTTCTTGCCATCTGGCCCGAAGACGTCTACCCATCCCGTTCCACACCCACTCACCCGGATCGTGCCGGATTCAACGGGATTCGGATAAGCAGTCAGTCCTGCATGCTGGAGTTCCTCCACGCCTACACTCACATCGATGGTCCAGTCGTCGAGGTACAACGTCGCCGGCTCAGGTATGCCGGGGCGATGCAAAACCACAAAGCGATGCACCGGAATGCCCGCGAGGCTTGACACATCGAAGGTGTGGTTCTCCCATGAACCGGGCAAGGTGGTGCTGCCTTCAACCAAAAGCAGTTCATTTCCCGCGTCGTCCTGCAACGAAATTAAAAACGTGCTCGGCGCTTGGGGATCCAACGTGCGCAGCGTCATGGAAGTCTCCGGGAACCTCGGCCCACCGGCAAACCGGCCCACCCACACATCGTCCGTAAGGGCGCCATTGCGGGTGTATTCGAGGCATTTGGCCGAGGGATTGTCTGCCGAAGGGGCTGGATTCGGAAACAAAAACAACCGACCGTCTGAATAAATCCGCTCCAAACCGTGGTGGCAATCAAAATCCGCGACCACGTCGACGTCGGTCCCGGGTTGGTTTTCGCAATCGTACACATCCAATTCAGGACCGCGCAAATTGTCGAGGTAGTACTGCTCGCTGATGTTGAATCCGGGATTCATCAGGATCACAATGTTGTCCACATCGTCCATGCCGATGGAAGCATCCGGCTGGCTCTGAAACT
>CAZMNI010000141.1:0-5875 GCA_964567615.1 uncultured Chryseobacterium sp. | reverse complement strand
TGTCGGCACTGTCCGAGTAGATGACCCCGCCGAACTGCATGCCTTCCTTTTTTGAACGCACGAGGGCCCGCTGGTTTGCCACGATGCCCACGCTCCACCCGTCGATGCGGGCGTATCCGGTGACGATGGTCTTGCCGTACTCCGCTTTGAATGCGGTGAAGGACCCGGCGTCGACGAGCGCCTCGATGAGCGTTTCCGTCGGATACGCCGCGCCGCGGTCCACCGGCACTGCGGCCCGCAAGCTCGGACCCGCGGGAGCGGCCGGTGCGATGCGGTCAAACCCGGCCTTCCGGTCCGGTGCTTTCAGGTGGGAAATGAGCGTTCGCAGGGTGGCAATCGCCTCCTGGTCCGTGTCGACGGCGTAATCGACGACCCCGCTGATGGAACTGTGCATGTCCGCGCCGCCGAGCGTTTCGTTGTCCACGTCTTCGCCGATGGCTGCTTTGACGAGGTAGCTGCCCGCGAGGAAGATCGAGCCCGTTTTGCGCACAATCAGGGCCTCGTCGCTCATGATGGGCAGGTAGGCACCGCCGGCGACGCAGGGGCCCATGACCGCTGCGAGTTGCGGAATGCCGAGGCTGCTGAGCCGGGCATTGTTGCGGAAAATCCGTCCGAAGTTCTCTTTGTCCGGAAAAATCTCGTCCTGCAGCGGGAGGTAGACGCCCGCGCTGTCGACGAGGTAAACGATGGGAATGCGGTTTTCGAGGGCGATTTCTTGGGCGCGCAGGTTTTTTTTGCCGGTGATGGGGAACCAGGCTCCGGCCTTGACCGTCGCGTCGTTTGCGACGGCGACGATCGGCCGGCCGTGCACCCGCCCGATGGCCACCACCACGCCCCCGGCCGGACATCCCCCGTGTTCGGCATACATCCCCTCACCGGCCAAACCGCCTACCTCCAGCGGCACGTCATCGGCGTCAAACAGCAGCGCCAGCCGCTCGCGGGCCGTCAGCTTTCCCTTCGCATGTTCGGCGGCGATGCGCTCCGGACCGCCACCGAGCGCGGCCCGTGCATGCAGAGCGTCGATCCGCGCCACCAGCGCGTCCATCGGAGCAGTTGCGTCCATGGTGCCAAAGGTACGGGGTGGGGATACCTTTGGGCCCATGAACCGAATCGGCTGTGCGGCATGGATGGGGGTGCTTTGGGCACTCTCGGGCTGCGGGGCGCCAGAGGCAGTGCCCGAGGCCACGCAAGGTCGCACACCGCGGTGGGCTCACGGATTTACATGGGTACAAGCGGCTGGTGTGGAGTGGCTGGAGGTGCGCGAAGTGGCGACGGACGAGGTGCTTGCCCGGGTTTTCCGGGATTCTGCGTCGCTGCGCAGTGCGGGTGACGTAGCGCAAGCGGTGGTTTTAGGTCCGGTCGCGCGCGGACTTGCGACGTTGAGCACGACGCATGTGGCGTTGATCGGGGCGTGGGCTCCGGACTACGCCCCGTGGACCGGTGGTGCGGCGTTGCGGTTCATCCAAGATCCCGGAGCGCGCGAAGCCATGGCGCGGGGGACGGTGGTCGATCTCGGGGGGCCGGAAGTGGACAAGGAACGGTTGCTTGCGCTTGCACCGGCGGCATTGACGTCGTATCCGTTTGGCGACCCCCTTGCGGGCCTCGGGCTCGCAGGCGCCGTGCCCGTGGTGCCGGTCCTCGAGTACCTCGAGCCGCATCCGCTGGGCCGCGCAGAGTGGATGCGGGCGTTCGGTTGGATGTGCGGGCCAGAAGCGGCGGTCCGTGCCGATTCCGTCTTCGCAGCGGTGGAGCGCAGGTATCTGGCCTTGGTGGTGGCGCCGGGCAATGGGCCGCGCGTGTTCACGGGGAGCGTCCACGAAGGCGTTTGGCATGCCCCAGGCGGCAACAGCCTGGTGGCTCGGCTCATTGCCGACGCCGGCGCAGAATATGTCTTTGCCGACCGACCCACTGCTGAAAATGTCGAAGTTCCCTTCGAAGAGATGGTAGGACTTGCCGCAGGAGCAGACGCCTGGGGGCTCATCGATTATGCTCCGCAGGGATTGACCCGTGCGGGATTTCTGGCAGAGGATCCGCGCCACCGCCTCCTGGTGCCTCCTTCTGGGCGCTTGTTCGGAGCGAACGCTGCAACGTGCGATTACTTCGGCGCACTTGTGGCGTCCCCGGATGCGCTGTTGGCGGATTTGGTGGCCTTGTTTCATCCGGAACGCGCACCCGGTGCCGGTGCGGGCTGTTTCCGCTGGCTTGAAGCACCATGAGCCGGAACGACGGATGGCAGGTAGCCGCATGGGCAGGACTGGCCTTGTTGCTGGCGGTGGCCCACATGGTTTGGGGACCGGTCCACGTGCCTTTGGGGGAGGTGTGGGGCGCACTCATCGAGGGGGAAGGCAAGAGCGGGGTACTCGTGCGGGAGGTGCGGTTGCCGCGTGTGCTGACGGCTGCGGGAGCGGGGGCTGCCCTCGCCCTGTGTGGGCTCGTGCTCCAAACGTGGTTCCACAACCCCCTCGCAGGCCCCTCCGTTCTCGGAATCACCTCCGGTGCTTCCCTCGGCGTGGCCCTGGCGGTTCTGGCGGGGTGGACCTGGCAAACCGGGTGGGGATTCGGAGCGTCTACCGTGGGGGCGGTGGTGGGTGCGGGTGCGGTGTTGGTGCTTGTTCTCGCCGTGTCAGCCCGCTGGCATGCCCCGGTGACCTTGCTGGTCTTTGGGTTGATGTTGGGCCACGTGGTGGGTGCGGTGACTACGGTGCTGCAGGCGGAGGCACGGAGCGAGGCGCTGCAGCGGTTCGTGGTGTGGGGCATGGGGTCCTTTGCTGCGACGGGACGCGGGGCCGCCGTTTTTCTCCTGGTCCTTACCGCCGCGGGGGGAGTGTTTTTGTACGCTGTGGCGCGCCACCTCGACGCCTGGACTTTGGGCCCCTGGACTGCGCGGAGCATGGGGGTGCCCGTGGTCCGTGTGCAGTGGTCGGTCCTCGCTGCTACAGGGGTGTTGGCAGGGGCAGTGACGGCCTTGTGTGGGCCGGTCGCGTTCCTCGGTTTGGCTACGCCCCACGTGGTGCGGATGCTGCTGCGCAACCGCACCCACCGCATCACCTTGCCTGCGGTAGCTGCCGCGGGTGCTGCGTTGGCGCTGGCGGCCGATGTGTTCGTCCGCGCGCCGTGGTCGAGTTCTGGGGGGTGGCCGTTGAACGCCGTGCTTTCGCTCTTCGGTGCGCCGGTGGTGATTGCGGTGCTGTTTCGTACAAGTTGGAACGGATGACGGCTTCGGAACTTGTGTTTGCAGGCCTGCAGGCGGGCTACACACGGCCGGTGACTCCGGCCATCGATGCCTGCTGGGATGCGCCGGGGATCCATGTGCTGATCGGCCGGAACGGGGCAGGCAAAAGCACCTTGCTGCGGACGGTGGCCGGCCTCCAACGCCCGACAGCCGGTCGCTGCGCCATCGGTGGCCAGGACGTGCATGCCGCTGCCGCCTTGGAACGCGCGCGGCTCGTGGCCTTCTTGCCCAGCACGCCTCCCCGCGGAGTCGGACTTACCGTGGGCCAAATCCTGCAATTGCTTCCCGGAACGGATGCGGAACGGTGCGCTGCACTTGCCGCAACCGGGGCTCAGGACTGGTGGGATATTCCGCTTGGGCGCCTCAGCGACGGCCAAATCCAGCGCGCCATGCTCGCGCGTGCCCGGTTCCAAAACGCCGCTTGGACGCTCCTCGACGAGCCCACGGCCTTCCTCGATGCACCGGGACGCACCGCGTTGTTCGATGTCCTTACGTCGGAGCACCGCCGCGCGGTCCTGCTCTCAACCCACGATTTTCATGCCCTCGCCGGTTTGCCGGGGGTGGTTTCTGTCCATGTCCTGGGGCGGGAAGGATGGCGGGAGCTCGATCCGCAAGGCAGGCCGGCCGAGTGGGAGGCCGCGTGCCGCTGAGGTTGGAGAAAATTGGCGGACGGGAGTGAACCCGGCCGGGGGGTTGCCTGTAATTTCGCCGTCCCATGCCCTCACCTGCACGTATCCTCGCCATGTTCCTGTTCATGTCCGCCTTCATTGCGGTCATTGAATGGTTGGCCTACCGTTCGCTGCAACGCACGTGGGACGGGGCGCCGTGGTGGGGCCATGTGCGAACGGCTTGGTGGGCTGGGTCCGCTGCACTTTGGTTGGGTTTTATCGTTTCCAGCTTCCTGTGGCCCACGTGGCGGGTCACCCGTCCGGAGTTGCTTTCGGCCCTTTCTGTTGCCTTTTTCATCGTGATGGTGCCGAAAGTGGTGCTCGCTGCTTTCAGTGTGCTCGAAGAGGTGCGTCGGATGGGGACCGTTGCAGTGCAGGCGGCAAGCGGCAGTGTCGCGCCCATCCCGCGAGCGACGTTCCTTTCGTACATCGGTCAAGGCGCTGCAGCACTGACGTTTGCCAGTTTTGTCTACGGTGTTACACGGGGCAAATACGCCTACCGCATCGAACGGCACCGCGTGGCGTTGCGGGGGCTTCCTGAAGCATTTCGCGGTCTCCGTTTGGTCCAAATCTCGGACGCACACCTCGGGAGCTTCAACGGCACTCCGGAACCCGTGCTCGAGGCCCTGGCGTCCATCAACGCACTCGAACCCGACCTCATTTGCTTCACGGGCGACTTGGTGAATACGCATTCCGACGAGGCTCTGCCTTGGATCGAGGCCTTTCAAGGCCTGCAGGCGCGGCTGGGCAAGTTCAGCATCCTAGGCAACCACGACTATGCAGATTACGGCAACTTCACCGATGCCGAGCGGAAAGCGAGTCTGCAGCAGCTAATCGGCATCCACGAGCGCATGGGATTCCGGCTGCTCCTGAATTCACATGCCTTGCTCCAGCCGGAAGATGGCAGCGAGCCCGTGGTCTTGGCCGGGGTGGAGAATTGGGGGAAGGGTTTTCGCCAAAGCGGTGACCTTGACCGGGCACTCGCGGGCAGCGGCGCGGCGGATCGGTGCACCATCCTGCTCAGCCACGACCCGACGCACTTCGAAGAGCAGGTCATGGGCGAGAAGGCCCCGGTGGAATTGACCTTGAGCGGGCACACGCACGGCATGCAGATGGGCATCGAAATCCCATGGCTCGGGTTGAAGGTATCCCCCAGCAGTCTGCGGTACAGCCGGTGGGGTGGCCTCTACCAGGAAGGCCAGCAGCTGCTGCACGTGAACCGGGGTTTCGGCGTCCTCGGCTTCCATGGACGGGTGGGCATGCCTCCGGAAATCACCCTCTTCGAGCTGGAGCCGGCTTCTGTCTGAGTTTGCGCGGCGTTCGGCCTCCTTGACCTACCTTCGCTATCCCATTTTCAGCACGATGTCAGACGACAAGAAGGTCATTTTCAGCATGCACCGGGTGAACAAAGTCACCCCGACCGGCAAGCACATCCTCAAGGACATTACCCTCGGGTTTTTCTACGGCGCAAAAATCGGCATCCTCGGTGCGAACGGCGCTGGAAAGTCGACCGTGATGCGCATCATTGCGGGCATCGACGACGCCTTCACCGGTGACGTCACCTGGTCACCCGGTTACAAGGTGGGCTACCTGAGCCAGGAGCCCCAGCTGGACGAGACGAAAACCGTGCGCCAAATCGTCGAAGAGGGCACCCAAGAAATCGTCGACGTCCTCCGCGAGTACGAGGAGATC
Source organism: uncultured Chryseobacterium sp. (assembly GCA_964567615.1). Classification (GTDB taxonomy): domain Bacteria; phylum Bacteroidota; class Bacteroidia; order Flavobacteriales_D; family Sanyastnellaceae; genus CAMCYM01. The sequence goes on along the minus strand of CAZMNI010000141.1, from coordinate 283 downwards.
AACAACCGCTTCATGGACGAGGAGGTGTTGAACGATCCCGACAAAATGGACCAGCTCATGAACCGGCAAGCCGAGGTGCAGGACCGGATCGATGCCCTGAACGCGTGGGAGCTCGACACGAAACTCAACATCGCCATGGACGCCTTGCGGTGTCCGCCGGACGATCAGCTCATTGCAGAGCTTTCGGGGGGTGAGCGTCGCCGGGTAGCCCTCTGCCGGCTCCTGCTCCAGCAACCGGACGTGTTGCTGCTGGACGAACCGACGAACCACCTCGATGCCGAGT
>CAZMNI010000140.1:0-5904 GCA_964567615.1 uncultured Chryseobacterium sp. | reverse complement strand
TGAACGGAATCCCTTTCGTCGTGAATTCGCCCACCACGCGGAAGGACGATTCTGACGCGAACGCCTGGATCTCGCGCTCCCGCTCCACGAGGATGCGCACGGCGACGGACTGCACGCGGCCTGCAGAAAGTCCAGGCTTCACACGCTTCCACAAGATGGGGCTCAGGTCGAAGCCGACCAGCCGGTCGAGGACGCGGCGCGCCTGTTGGGCATTCACCAGGTCGACATCCACTTGGCGTGGACGTTCGATGGCCTTCAGGATGGCACTTTTCGTGATTTCCGAGAAGACGATGCGGCGGGTTTTTTCAGGCGCGAGTTCCAGCGTTTGCTGCAGGTGCCACGAAATGGCCTCCCCCTCGCGGTCCTCGTCCGTCGCGAGCCACACCACGTCTGCCTTGTCCGTGGCTTTGCGCAAGTCCTTGACGAGCTGCTTCTTTTCCTCGGACACGACGTACTTCGGCTCGAAGCCGTTCGCGACGTCCACGCTGTGGTTGTCCTTCGGCAAATCGCGGATGTGTCCGTAGCTGGACAGGACCCGGAAGTCCTTTCCCAGGTAGCCCTCGATGGTTTTGGCCTTCGCAGGGGACTCGACGATGACGACGTTTGTGCTCATGGGGTGGATTCCGGGGGGTGCAAAGAAAGGGCCGCTTTCCGGGCAATTCAAAACCATTCTGCGAGCCGACATTCCTCCGCCGTAGGCGGAAAAATTTTCCACCGCCCCATACGGCAGGTTGTGCGCAGTAGTTTCACGCCATGGTGCAGCGGGGAGAGCGTGCCCTTTTTGTCATGGCGCTGCTGCTGTGCGCTTGGGCGTTCGGGTATGCAGATGCGCTGGGGCGCTTGCCCGGATCGGTGCACGCTTGGCGCCAGGCGGATGCGCTTTCGCTTGCCATGAACTTTCACGCCGATCACGGCACGTGGACCCCGCGGATGCACTTCCAGCATTCTGCAGGCGGCCGGGCGGTCGGTGAGTTCCCCGTGACCTATTATATATGTGCAGGTATTTGGACGCTGACCGGGCGGGAAATGCCGGCGCTGTTGCCACTTCTGCACCTGGTGCTGGGCTGGCTGGGACTGTGGGCGCTGTATCGGTGGGCACGGGAGCGCACGGAATCTGTGCCAGCGGCGGCCGTGGCTGCAGGTGCCGTGGCCCTGACCCCTCTCGCGGCTTACTATGCCGGGAATTACCTCGTGAATTTCGCGGCGCTGGGGGCGGTGTTTGTGGGGTGGTGGGCGGGTTGGAGGGCGGTGGAACGGCCCGGCCGGTGGGGCTGGGTGGCGGCCACGGCGGCGGCGTTTGCGCTTGCGATCCTCTGGCGGCCCACGATGGGGATAGGTTTAGCGCCGGTGGCTGTGAAGGCGTGGACCACGCGGAGGTGGGAGGTGGGCGCAGCCTTGGCCGTGGCGGTGGCGGTGGGTGCTGCGTGGGTGGCGCATGCGACGGCCTACAACCGGGCGGCAGGGTCCGTGTACTTTTTGACCACCGTGCGCCCGTGGTGGGAGTCGGCCGATCCGGCGGCGGTGTGGGAGCAGCTGCGGAGCGTGCGGATCCCGGAGTGGGGGACGCGGGCGACGCGCGCGCTGGTGGTCGCAGCGGCGGTCATTGCGGCGGCGGTGGCGGTGCGCCGCGGGAGGTGGCCGGCCGTGGCGATGGGCGCGGGCGTCGTGGGGGGGCTGGGAGTGTATTTCGCGCTTTGGTTCAGCAACTTAGACGTCCACGATTACTACCTGATCGAGGGGTTACTGGTGCCGCCGCTCGCGGTGGTGGGGGCGGCAGTCGCGTCGAAGGAGTGGGCGCGGATGCGCTGGGTCTGGGCGGTCTGCGCCGTCGTGCTCGCGGTCCAAATCCCCGCAACCGCCGCACGGACCCGCGCAAAACGCGGCGAGACCGACACCCGGCTGGCGGCGGTCTTCGTGCCGGGCTGGCTGCGGGAGGAGTATGCATGGCTGGCGTGGGACGAGCGCCGCCGGCTGGACCCCCTTGCGGCGAAGCGGGGGGCGCTGCAGCGGTTGCTGGGGTCAGATGCCGTCGTGCTGAGTTTCCCCGATCCCACCCCAAACCTCACGTTGACGCGCATGGACCTGCGCGGGTTCACGGACTTGTACGAAAACGACCTCTTGGGGGCGGCGCGGTGTGCCCACTTTGCCGCACGCGGAGCCACCCACCTCGTGGTGAACGATACGGCGGCGCTCGCGCAGCACGATTGGGGACCGTGGCTCGACCGGCCGGTGGTGGACTGGGGCGATGTGCGGGTGTATGACCTGCGGCGGGGGGAGTGACAATTTGGCAGGGCGGTCGTACCTTTCAGGCGCAGAACGCGCACCCATGCACACCTTTCCCGCGGACGATCCCCGCACCCCCCTCGACGAATCGCTGCAAGGCAGTGCCACCGTGGTGCCCTCCCAGCCGACGCATAGCAAGCGCTTGTACTTAGAGAGTTACGGGTGCCAAATGAATTTCAGCGACTCGGAAATCGTCGCCCGCATCCTCGACGACGCGGGCTACGCCACGACCCGGGACATCGAGGAAGCAGACCTCATCCTGCTGAATACGTGCGCCATCCGCGACCACGCCGAGCAGCGCGTGCGCCAACGGCTCCACGCCCTGAAGGCGCGCAAGACGGCCCAACCGGACCTCGTCGTGGGCGTGCTCGGCTGCATGGCAGAGCGGCTGCGCGAACAGCTCATCGAGCAGGAACAACTCGTCGACCTGGTCGTAGGGCCGGATGCGTACCGCGACTTGCCCCGCCTCGTCGGCGCCGTCCACGAAGGCCACAAGGCAGTGAACGTGCTGCTTAGCCGCGAGGAGACCTACGCAGAAATCAGCCCGGTCCGCCTCGATTCGAATGGGGTCACCGCTTTCATTTCCATCATGCGCGGCTGCGACAACATGTGCAGCTTCTGCGTCGTGCCGTTCACGCGCGGGCGGGAGCGCAGCCGCGACCCGGAGACGATTGTGCAGGAGGCGCGCGACCTCTTTGCCGCGGGCTACCGGGAGGTCACGCTCCTGGGCCAAAACGTGGACAGCTACAAGTGGAACATCGACGCGAAGGGCGAAGTCAAGGACCCGACGGCCCCCGTGGTGCGCTTCGCAGAGCTCCTTGAGCAGGTGGCCTCCGTCCACCCGGACCTGCGCGTCCGCTTTTCCACGAGCCATCCGAAGGACATGACGGACGACGTGCTCCACGCCATCGCCCGCCACGACAACCTCTGCAAGTACATCCACTTGCCCGTTCAGTCCGGCGACACCGACGTGCTCAAGCGGATGAACCGGGGCTACACGCGCGAGTGGTACCTCGATCGCATCGCGGCCATCCGCACGATTCTGCCGGGGTGCGCCGTTTCGACGGACATCATCGCCGGATTCTGCGGCGAAACGCCGGAGGAACATGCGGCGACGCTGTCCCTGATGCAGGAGGTGCGGTACGACATGGCGTACATGTTCAAGTACAGCGAGCGCCCGCGGACCCTCGCGGAACGCAAGTTCGAGGACGACATCCCCGAGGCCGTCAAAGGCGAGCGCTTGCAGGAAGTCATCGCGCTCCAAATGCAGCACGGAAGCGAACGCATCAGCGCCCGGGTGGGCAAGGTCTACCGCGTCCTCATCGAAGGCACTTCGAAGAAACGGGACGACGAGTACTTCGGCCGCACCACCCACAACGCGGTGGTGGTGTTCCCGAAAGGCGACCTCCAGCCGGGCACCTACGTCAACGTCCGCACCACCGGCCACACCCCGGTGACGCTGCTCGGCGTGGTCACCGACGAACCGGCCGAGGCATGACGGACATCGCCACGCTGAAGCGCCGGTTCGGCATCATCGGCACCAGTCCGGCGCTGGACCGCGCCATCTCCGTGGCGGAACGCGTAGCCGCCACCGACATCAGCGTCCTCGTCCTCGGCGAAAGCGGTACGGGCAAGGAGGTCATGCCCCGCATCATCCACCACGCCTCCACCCGCAAGCACGGCCCTTACATCGCGGTCAACTGCGGCGCCATCCCGGAAGGCACCATCGACTCCGAGCTCTTCGGGCACGAGAAGGGGTCGTTCACCGGAGCTACCGAGGCCCGGAAGGGCTACTTCGAAGAGGCCCACGGCGGCACCATCTTCCTCGACGAGGTGGCGGAGTTGCCGCTGACCACCCAGGTGCGGCTGCTCCGCGTCCTCGAGACGGGCGAGTTCATCCGTGTGGGTTCGTCGAAGGTGCTCAAGACCGACGTGCGCGTGGTGGCCGCGACGAACGTGGATTTCGGGGAGGCCATCTCGTCGGGCCGGTTCCGGGAGGACCTGTATTACCGGCTGAACCAAGTGCCGATCTCGATGCCCCCGCTCCGCGATCGTCCTGGGGATATCCACTTGCTTTTCAGGAAGTTCACAACGGACTTCAGCGAACAGTACCGCATGCCGCCTTTGCAGCTCACGGCCGAGGCCGTTGAGCTTTTGGCCAGCTACGGCTGGCCCGGCAACGTGCGCCAACTCAAGAACACCGCCGAGCAGATGTCCATCTTGCTCACCGACCGCACGGTCGATGCCGACACGCTGCTCGGATTCCTGCCGGAAGCGCACCGCACGCGGCTGCCCGTCCGGCTCGGAGCCCCCGGCTCCACCGATCCGAACACGCTGAACGAGCGGGAGATCCTCTACAAGGTCCTCTTCGACATGCGGGCAGAAATCCACGACCTCAAGCAGCTCGTGATGGGCCTGATTGCCCATGGCGGACGGCTCGAAGGGGCAGACGCCGCCCTGGCAGAACGGGTCTTCCGCGCGGACGGCGCCGCTTGGGTCCTCGAAGAAGACCCCTCCGCGCCCTTGCATCCCTCCACTTCTGCGGCACCGTCCGCGTCCACAGCCGTGCAGGTGGCTCCTGCACCTGACCGCCCGACCGTAACCGGTACGACTTCGGTGGTCCGCTTCCCAGCAGCATCGCCTCCTGAGCCCTCCCTGCAGGTCGCGGAGGAGGTGGACGAGGTGCTGTCCCTGTCGGATTCCGAGCGCGAACTCATCCGCAGGGCCCTCCGCAAACACGGCAACCGCCGCCGAAACGCGGCCGCCGAACTGGGCATCTCCGAGCGTACGTTGTACCGGAAAATCAAAGAATTCGGACTGGGATGAGGCGCCTCGCCGCGATTGCTTTGGGTACCACCCTGCTTTGGGCGGGGACTGGATGCGGCGTGTATTCGCCCTACGGTGCAATGACTTCCGGGGCGACGACGTTTTCCGTCGCGGCCTTCGAACCGGTGACACCGCTTGCGAGCGCGACGGCTTCGCTCATCCTCACCGAAGCCCTCCGCGACCGCATCCAGCGCCAAACCACCCTCAAGCTCGTCCCCGAAGGCGGTGAACTGCGCTTCGCCGCGGACATCGTCGAATGGACGCTCGCCCCCATCAACGCCCAAGGCGACGAAACGGCGGCCGCGAACCGCCTCACCGTTCGTGTCACCGTGCGCTACGAAAACGGCCGCGACGTCTCCCAGGACTTCGAACGGTCCTTTTCCCGGTTCGTCGACATCCCCTCCGATCAGGACTTTACCGCCGTGGAAGAACAGGTCCTGGCCGACCTGGCTGACCAGCTTTCCCAAGACATTTTCAACGCCTCCCTGGGCAACTGGTGATGGACGGGAACCGGTTGCTCGCACTTTTAGAATCGCCGACCCGCGCTACGGGTGCGGACCGGGCGGATTTGGCGATATGGTGCGAGCGGTTCCCGTGGGCTGCGGCGTTTGCGGTCTTGTTAGCACGCGCCTCCCGCGATGGCGGCCACGGCGACAGCGAACGCGACCTCCTGCGCGCCTGCGCCCACGCCCCGAACCGCCAAACGGTGTTCACCACCGTCACATCGGAACCTCCGGTTGAGGTCGCCGGCGTTGCCGGCTCGAGGGAACAGGTCGCCGGCGTTGCCGGCTCGAG
>CAZMNI010000139.1:0-6008 GCA_964567615.1 uncultured Chryseobacterium sp. | reverse complement strand
CCACGATGCCAGACCGCATCGAGGAACTCGCCCGCGAGCTCCAGAAGGATCCGGTCACGGTGAAGCTGGCCCTTTCGAAGCCCGCTGAAAAAATCAAGCAGGGGGCGTACCTCGTTTTTGACCACCAAAAAGACGACGTCCTCGTCCACATCCTGCGCGACCGCAATGTCAGCAGCGGCATCGTCTTCACTTCCCGCAAGCGCACCGTATCTACGATTGTCCGGGTGCTGCGCAAGGCCGGCATCGCCTGTGACCGCATCTCTTCCGACCTCGAACAGCACGAGCGCGAAGAAGTGATGCTGGCCTTCCGCCAACGCAAAATTCCCATCCTCGTGGCCACCGACGTGGTCAGCCGGGGAATCGACGTGGACAACATCGAGTTGGTTGTCAACTACGACGTGCCGCCGAACGAGGAGGACTACGTGCACCGCATCGGCCGCACCGCCCGCGCCGACCGAGAAGGGGAGGGCATCACCCTGGTATCTCCGGACGACCAGCGCCGCTTCATGCGGATCGAGAAACTCATCGAACGTGCGGTGGACAAGTACCCCCTTCCACCCGGGCTGGGCCCCTCTCCTGAGTACTCTGGCACCCATGCTTCCGGCCGCGGTGGAAGTTCAGGTGGGCGCGACCGGGGCCGGTTGGGAGGCCGCGGGCGTTCCGGTGCAGCGCCGGGGACACCGGCACCGGTGGTGGCCGCCGGGGAGGGTGCTGCGAAAAGGAAGAAAAAGCGCCGCAACCGCAAACCCAAGTCCGGCCGACCGTGAACGAACTCACGCCTGAAGCTTTTCGCGTCTTGCGGGAAGGAGGAACGGAACGTCCTTTTTCTTCGCCCCTGTGTGCAGTTTTCGATGCCGGAACTTACCGATGTGTCGGATGCGGGGCGACGCTGTTTGCCTCAGAAGCGAAGTTTGAGTCGGGGTGCGGATGGCCCAGTTTTGACGCGGCACAACCGGGATCGACGGATCTTCACCTTGACCGTTCGCACGGCATGGTGCGGACAGAAGTGCGGTGCACCGGGTGCGGTGGACATTTGGGCCATGTGTTCCCCGATGGCCCGACAGCAACGGGAATGCGTTACTGCATCAACGGGGTGTGCATGCGGTTCGAGCCGGAGGTTTCAGCTCACTGATGCGGCTTCGGGCCGTTGCGACGGTCCCGAATTTCTTCGGCTACCCGCATGCGAAACTCCCTTTCCGCAGCGGGCAAGCGCAACGCCCGAGCGTATCCGACGACTGCTGCAGCATCCGTGAGCAGCAGTTCGCGTCGATCGAGTTCCGCTTGCTGCAGGCCCTGGAGGGCATTGAAAATCTCCTCAGCGCGCGCTTCCGTGACTCCGGTTTTCGCTTCATCGAGCAGGGTGTCGATCCGTTTGCGCAGCGATTCCAACTCCCGATGATGCACGCGGATTGCAGGCCAGAACGCCTCGCTTTCCTTCGGCGAAAGTTCGAGCCGTTCAGTGATGAAAGCGATGCGCAGCGCTTCCACGCGCGGATTACCCGCCGGTTGTGCAGCGGCGCTCAGGGGGAAAAATGCAAGGGCAACCAGTGCAATTCGGAGAAGCATGGGCATCACAGGTCTTCGGTAAGTACATCGAAGGCAGCCGGGTCTTCAGCCAACTCTTCGAGCAGGTCGTCGTGCAGGAGTTCTTCCGTGCTGGTGGCATCGAGCAAGCAAGCAAAGGTCACGCATGCAGGTGCGTCCTCACCTTCGAATGGTGTTAGGGCGAAGAACGCCCAACCAGCCGCCAATGCAGCTGCCGCAGTCCAGGTCGCACGCAACCTGCGGATCCGCACCTGCCGGCGTGCGACGGTGCGGTCTGCTAACGATTCGAAATAACCGGGAGGGGTACGGAAGGCATCCATCTTGGGCGTATGACAGCGGAACGGGGGTGCAGGTTTAATCGGAAAAATGCGGGAGGGAACGCACGAAGCGGCGGACCTTTTCTGCAGCATGGTGGTACGATGCCTTCAAAGCACCTTCTGATACGCCGGTAGCAGCTGCAATTTCTGCATACGGAAGGGCTTCGAAGTAGCGGAGCACAAAGACTTGCCGCTGCCGGTCGGGCAGTGCAAGAACTGCAGCGTGCAAGGCACGTTCTGCGGCGTCGCCGTCGAAAAAGGGATCGGCAGCGAGGTTCTCGCTCGCCCGGTCGAATGCCACGTCCAGCGGCAGTTCGGGCCGCTTCCGCCGTGCGAGCGCATCGAGTGCCTTGCGGCCAGCGATTGCAAAAATCCATGCGCGCACTGGCGCCTCCCCGCGAAAGGAGCCGATCGACCGGTACACCTGGATAAACGTCTCCTGGGTGGCATCGTCCGCATCGGCGTGGTTCCCGAGCATCCGCCGTACATGGGCATAAATCGGCCGTTGAAAATCAGCAATGAGCGCGCGAAATGCCTGTTCCTTTGCCTGCGAAGAGGAGGGATGTTGCAGCTCTTCGAGCCAAACGGGCTGCGGAACCATGCACTCCTGACGGCGCTTTCTCGCCGCGGTTTAACGGGCTGCCACTCGCCGACGCAACACAGCAAACAGCACACCCCCGCCGAGAAACGTGAGCACCGCGATCAATTCCGCTTGCGTGAAAGACCACCCGCCCAGTCCCATCGGCGCATTTACGCGGATTTGCTCGATCAACAACCGCTCGAGTCCGTTTACCATGAGGTACACGGCGAACAGGAGCCCCGGAACAGCCAGTTTCCGTCGGAGCGCCCACAGCAAAGCAAACAGCCCCACCGCCATGACCGTTTCGTACAGCGGAGTGGGGAACACAGCAGGATCGAGGTAGGTGCCGTAGCCCGGAAAGTGGGGCCACGGATCGGTGGGCAGGATTTCACGCCCGGTGTATCCTGCTTCGCGCGGTCCCCAAACGCCGTTCACATTGTTCGGATACGCATAGGACCACGCCCAGTCCGGAGCCCACCCGAGCCAACCTGGCTTCGGGGAGGGGTTCGGGATGCCCCAGTCGCCGTCGCCGCTTACGTGGCATCCGATGCGTCCGATGCCGTAGGCAAGCATCATGCCCGGTGCAGCGGCGTCTGCGAGGGGAAGAAATGGCAAGCTTTTGCGCCGTGCGAAGGCAGCCACGGCAAGTGAACCCACGATGAGTCCCCCATATATTGTAAGGCCACCGAGGAAGTTGTTCAAGGAGGGTTCGCGGAAAAATCGGACGAATTCGTCAGGGTATTCGAGGAGATGGAAGAGTTTGGCCCCGGCAAGCCCGCCGATTGCGGATGCGGTAACAATCCCACCGACGTACTCTGAGGAGGGAAGTCGCACACGTTCCGGAGCAGCCGGGCCCCGGCCCACAGACCGTTTGCCCTCCCACCAACGGAATCCCGCAAAGGCCGCCGCTAAACACATTCCCAACCCCCAACTGCCTTCGCCGCTGAACAGGTGTTCCTGGGGCAACTTGCCGTTTTCAAACAGGGTCGAAGCGTTGAAAATGAGGTACAGGAACTTCCAACCGAGCAAAAATCCTACTCCGGCCTGTACGGCGAGTTCATCCAGGCGCGCGGGCCTCCCCGGTTCCAGCATCACTTCCGGTCCGCGGAATGCACCTGATTTCTCCTTCCTGCGCATCTCATGTGCGAGCAACCGTGCAGCCACGACAAAGGCGCACGCAACGAAGAAGCCGAAGCTGTTCACAAGCTTCAGTGCCGGCACATCCCAGCCGAAGAGGTCGTAAAACGCGTGGTAAAGGGTAGGGTACATGGCTTCAGTGCGCTAGGGAGCAGGTAACGTGGCCGACGGCGTGCACCGCCTCGAGGCGCACAGCGGTGAGTGCGTTCGGGATGACCGCTTCTGCCGGAGCCGCGACACGCACATACTCGGGGGTGAATCCGAAGCGCAGTCCTTCTTCTTCCGCATGTTCGAAGAGCACGGGCCGGACGGTTCCGATGAACTGTTCCCAATGTGCACGCTGCTTTTTCAGGCTCAGTTGACGGACCGTGCGGGTGCGTTCGTGGCGGAGGGGGACAGGGACCACGTCTTCGAGCCGGAGGGCGGTTGTCTTTTCGCGTTCGCTGTAGGTAAAGGCATGCAGGTACGTTACGTCTGTGGCATGCAGAAAATCGAGCGTTTCCTGGAACTCGCGTTCGCTTTCACCGGGAAATCCGGAGATGACATCGCACCCGATGGCCGCCTCGGGCATGCGGTCGCGGATCCGTTCCACCCGGCTGCGGTAACGGTCGGTCCGGTAACGGCGGCGCATGGCAGCGAGGATGCGGTCGGATCCACTCTGCAGCGGCAGGTGGAAATGCGGCATAAAGGCGCGACTCCCGGCTACAAAATCAATCAAGGAGTCCGTAAGCAAATCGGGTTCAATGCTGCTGATGCGGAACCGCTCAATGGCTTCGAGGCCATCGAGCGCCCGCACCAAATCTTCCAATGACTCGCCCCTTTCCCGGCCGAAGTCGCCGATGTTCACACCGGTCAGGACCACCTCCTTTGCACCCAAACGCGCTGCTTCCTCCGCTTGCGCTACGGTGTCGCTCACTGAACCGCTCCGGGAACGCCCGCGCGCCAGCGGAATGGTGCAAAACGCACAGAAGTAGTTGCAACCGTCTTGGACCTTCAAAAACGTCCGGGTGCGATCACCAGCTGAAAATCCTGGAACGAACGTCCGCAATTCCTTGATTTCTCCGACGTGCACGCCCCGTTGGCCCAAATGGCGGACCACATCGAACTTCTCGGATGCCCCGAGTACGAGATCGACGCCGGGGATAGCGGCGATTTCCTGTGGCTTGAGCTGAGCGTAGCAGCCGACCACGGCCACAAAGGCATCCGGATTCGCGGTGCGCGCACGGCGCACGGCATTGCGGCATTTGGCGTCCGCGTGGTCGGTGACACTGCAGGTGTTGATGACCACCACATCCGGGCGGTCGTCCACGGACACGCGCGCATACCCCGCCTCGTCAAGTAGCCGAGCTAAGGTGCTGGTCTCGCTGAAGTTCAGCTTGCAACCGAGGGTGTGGAAAGCAGCCGTTCCGCCGTGGGTCATGGTTCGTGGTGCATTGCGAAGGTACACTTGGGTGCGCTCTCGCTGCCTGTTCAATCGGAGGACGAATGTGCGTACCTTTCGCGGCAACCTTTTGCAAGAAGTTGAATCTTAACCTCTTTTCCGCATGAAACACGTGCGACTTCTGCTGCCGGCCCTTGCAGTTTCTGCTGCGGTCTCCGGCCAAACGTTCACCAACGCCTCCGCAACGCTGCCCGGTACCTACCGGAGCGGCAACTGTGTAGGCTTTACGGACATGGACAACGACGGCCTCGACGACATCGTCGTCCTCGACCAGTCAAAGACCGTCCGGGTGCTGTACCAGAGCGCTGACGGCAGCTTCACCGCGGTGAACTACGGCAATGTCTCCAACTCAAACCAGTGGGGCATGGTCATCGCGGACTACGACAACGACGGACACAAGGACGTCTTCAGCGGAGGTTCGTACGATGGGGTCCACGTGAAGCACATCGACGGCATCGGTTCGTCGACGGACGTGCAGCTGGCCAGTGGCCAAATGTTCATGCAAGCCTGCAACTTCGCCGACATCGACAACGACGGTCAGCTCGACGCTTTCGGTTGCCACGACGACGGCCTGAGCCGGATGTGGCGCGGTGACGGGTCAGCTTTGACGCCGGCTCCGGAGCTGATGAACCTGACGGATTACGCCCTGCAGAACTACCCGGGCAACGACCACAGCGGCAACTACGGCACGGTTTGGAGCGACTTCGACAACGACGGCGATACCGACCTGATGATTGCTAAGTGCCGCCAATTCGTCAACGATCCCTTCGATCCGCGCCGCCAAAACCAACTCTGGGTCAACGACGGCAACAACTTCTACACCGAGCAGGCCGACGCACGCGGACTGGTGCTGAACGAACAGAGCTGGACTGCTGACTTCGCAGACGTGGACAACGACGGCGACTGGGACTGCTTCATCACAACCCACTCGGCCACGATGAAGCTGATGATCAACGATGGCACCGGGCACTTCACGGACGGCACCGCC
>CAZMNI010000138.1:2506-6043 GCA_964567615.1 uncultured Chryseobacterium sp. | reverse complement strand
TCGGACCATGCGTGGTGCGAGCAGAAGGCGGCGCTGCATGCGATGGCGACCGTGACGCGGTACCCGCATTTGACGGATTTGGTCGCGGAACTCACCCGCATCGCCCAAGAGGAGCTGGAGCACTTCGGCATGGTGCAAGAAAGGCTGCGCGAGCGCGGCTGGGCGTTGCTGCCGGAAGAGAAGGACGATTACGTGGGGGATTTGGCCCGGTTCATCCGCCGAGGCGGCAATGTGCACCAACAACTCGTCGACCGGCTCCTGTTCGCGGCCATGATCGAAGCGCGGTCCTGCGAGCGCTTTCGGATGCTTTCAGAACGCGTCGAGGACGCGGGATTGCGCACGTTCTACCGCGATTTGATGGTCAGCGAGGCGCACCACTACACGACTTTTCTCGGCTTCGCGCGGGCCCACGCCCCGGCGGGCGAAGACGTTGAGGCGCGTTGGCAGGCCTTCCTCGACCACGAAGCCGGCCTGATGGCAGGCTACGGCAAGCGCGAGACGATGCACGGCTGAGCCGTTTTCGCGGAAAATGCTGCCTTCGGGTGGCCAAAATTCTGCCCGGTCCACAACAAACTGACGCGGCGGAAGTCTGCTGCCCATCGTGCGCCTATGCCGCCTCATGGCAAGTGTAATTTGGTTCTGAGATTGTTTTGCATCGACCAAACGATTCTCGATAACGACCAATTATCACACCATGAAAAATCTTTTGTTCACTGGAGCACTTGCGTGCGCATTCCTCCTAATTGCGCCCGGCGAGGCCGAGGCCCAGCGTGTTTGTCTGTCCGGTTGCGATGGCGGCGGAAAAGTGGTCCAACGCTTCGATCCCGTGGCGGCTCAACGCATGTTTGATGAGGCCTTTTTCACCATCGATTCCCTGACCGTCGCGGCCGATTCTCTCGAAGGCCTCGTGGACGATTTGGAAGTAGATCGAGATACCCTGCTCGCCCGATTGACGCGTTCCATAGTTATCATCGATACGTTGCTCGTGCACATGGATTCCGTGTGGGTCCTCGTCGACACCCTCTACGTACGCATCGATTCACTCAATGCCCAAATTGACAGCCTAAACGTCCAGATGGCTTCGGTCAGTTCTGGCGGAAGCGGTGGCTCCGGTGGTGGAGGCAGCGGCTGTGGAACTACCTCATCCAGTTTCACTTGTGGCAGCACACTCACTCACTACGGTGTCGCTTATGCCACCGTACAAATCGGTTCACAGTGTTGGTTCGCAGAGAACCTCAGGGCCACTTACTTCTGCAACGGAGACCCCATCCCGGATGGATTAACCGCTGGGGCAACCGGATCTACCCCGGCCCGGGGCTTCTTGTGGCCCGACAGTGCCAGCACTTTCGCGACGAAAGGGCTATTCTACAATTGGTACGCTGCCAGCGATCCGCGCAACGTATGTCCCTCCGGTTGGCATGTGCCCCTGGACTCCGAATGGCAAACTTTGGTTGATGGACTCGGTGGTTCCCTTGTGGCCGCCAAGGATTTAAAAGCTCCCTCACCCACTTGGAATGGAAACTCCCCCGGCAGCGGTTTCAATGCGAAGCAAACTGGTCACTGGATGTGGCAGACTTCAATCAACAGCGGCGGTTATGAAAACATCTCCATGTACGCTTGGTGGTGGCCCGCAGATGCAGCCGATGCTACCAACGGAAAAACCCGATACGTTCAAACCAATTTCGATGAAATCTGGGATGGAACGGCAGCTCCGCGCCACAAAGGCAGCGGTCTTGCTATTCGCTGTTTGAAAGACTGAGTTGACCGAAGTAAAATTCGAAGGCCACCCTCGCGGGTGGCCTTTTTTCATGCTTCATTCCGCTGAGCCATGAGCTTCTTCATGTAATCCGGGGTGTACCCCACCTCCCGGGCGACATCCGCAGGCCGGTGGCCCTCTTTCAGCCGCCGCTGAGCGACGTCCAACTTCACATCCCGGATGACATCTCCGGCTTTGAGTCCGAGGTCTTTTGCTTTGCGGTACAAGTGGCGCTCACTCATTCCCATTGCCTGGGCAACGGTAGCGACAGATGCTCCGGCAAGTCCTGCCATGACGATACGCTCCATTTGGAGAAGGAGTATCTGCTGATCCCGCAAATGGCGTTCCTGCTCCCAAACGGCTTTTTGCCGTCGCGTCCGAATCCAAGACGCTGTCAGTAAGCTGGTGAGAACAAGGACACCGCCTGCGCCTGCAACCCACCACTTCATCGGTTTGGGCGATGCTTCCGACGGCAATGCCCTCGCAGGGTCCTGGGGCATTACCGAAAAAATCCCATCCACAGAGCCGAACCACAGCGATCCATCCGGCGCCACCGCGAACGATCCCCGATTGAATTCCACCCCCGCGAAATGGGACTCAACCGCACGCGTAGCGGGAATCCAGCGGTATACCCCGTTGTAGGTGCTGCACCAAACTGTTTTGAAAGTGTCCACATAGACATTGCAAACAGCGTTGCTGCCGAGCCCATCAGCAACGGTGACAAACTCAATTCTGTTTTCCTGCTCATCCCAAAATCCCAAGCCGTGGTCGGTGGCCAACACCCACGTATCGGCATTCAACTGTGCCATGTCCGCACACTGGATGTCTCCGGGAATCCCTGTAGCCACCAGGCGCTTCCCGTCCCACTGGAACACCCCTTGGTTCAGCGTCAGGACGAAGAGTCGATTCCCCCCACTCACCAAGCCACGCACATCCACGCCCGCAGCGAGCAACTCAACGCTGTCCCCCCTCCAAATCCCTAAACCCTGCCCACCCCCTATCAGTAAACCCTCTCTCCACTCATGACCGACTTGATAGGTCAAGGTGGGTTCTGAAGGCAAAAACACATCGCACAAACCCGTCGCGCGATCTACAATTGCCAAGTTCATCCCAAACACGAACAAGCTGTCCCCGCGCCGAAACACGTTCCCATCTGCAAACACCAAATCCTCGCAGACCCGGTCCCCTTCGACGTACAGTCCGTCGTATGTGGCGGCTACCAGCCGATCACCGTCGAAATACAAACCGCGTGTGCTTTTGCCCGGTAGCTCCCGAACAGGGCGATTCACCACCTTGAAGTTGTACAAGGTCTCGCCATCACACACCCACCACAATCCGAGTGCGTCCTTTCCCGCCGACATGTCCGCGCGGTCCCCGGGTACATGTCCCCTCCACGCCGCGTAAATGACATTTGGAGCGATGCCGCGCGATGCTTCGATGAACCGGTCTAGATCCACCACCTTCCCGTCGAGCACCGCTACCCCCCCGAAGTCGTTCGGGTTCACCACTTCAAACCGCTTCCCATCCCATCGCTCGCGACCCTGCGCACTCGAAATCCACACGGTCCCTTCCCCATCAACAGCGACTGAACGCACCGGATACTGCAATGCATGTTGCCGCACAAGCACAGTATCCTGCGCCCCAGCCCCTGCGGTGCTCAACATCAACATCACCGCAATTCGACTCCGGATCAGATTCATCCCGCAAACTT
The DNA here is from genome assembly GCA_964567615.1 of uncultured Chryseobacterium sp. Taxonomy (GTDB): domain Bacteria; phylum Bacteroidota; class Bacteroidia; order Flavobacteriales_D; family Sanyastnellaceae; genus CAMCYM01. Next base: position 2,576 of record CAZMNI010000138.1, on the reverse strand, counting down.
ATCGTGCACCCGAACCAGGGTTCATCAGAAAAATCTGACATCCACAGTATCGGCGGGCCTTTTCAGCCCC
>CAZMNI010000138.1:0-2496 GCA_964567615.1 uncultured Chryseobacterium sp. | reverse complement strand
CGGCAAGCGCGAGACAATGCACGGCTGAGCCGAACGCTCCCTAACCTTTTTTCAGCCCCTTACCGCTCCGCCATCGCCGCCTCGATCGCGTCGGCATCTACCGGGATGTCGGCCATGAGGTCCACGAACCCGGTCTCCGTGATGAGGATGTTGTTTTCGAGCCGGATGCCGAGCCCTTCTTCGCGGATGTAGATGCCAGGCTCGACCGTAAAGACCATGCCGGCTTCGATGGGCAGGTGCCAGTGGCCCACATCGTGCACGTCCAGCCCGAGGAAATGGGAGGTGCCGTGCATGAAGTACTTTTTGTAGGCGGGCCAATGCGCAGGTGCCGCCGCCACTTCAGCCGGGGTGATGAGACCGAGGTCCACGAGCTCCTTCGTCATGAGTTCGCCGACTTGGAGGTGGTAGTCGGCGAGCATCACGCCCGGGCGCAGCAGGGGCATGGCGCCGCGCATCACGCGCAGGACCGCGTCGTAGACTGCACGTTGGCGTGCGGTAAAGCGTCCGCTGACCGGCACACAGCGCGTCATGTCGCTCGCATAGCCGCCGTATTCGGCGCCGACGTCGATCAGGACGACGTCGCCGTCGCGGCATTCGAGCGCGTTTTCGATGTAGTGCAGGACGCAGGCATTCGGGCCGCTGCCGACGATGGGCGTGTAGGCAAAGCCGCGCGAACCCCGGCGGATGAACTCGTGCAGGAACTCCGCCTCGATTTCATACTCGAGGACGCCGGGGCGCACGAAGCGCAGGACGCGTTCGAAGCCGGCGCGGGTGATGTCGGCCGCGCGGCGCATTTGGTCCACCTCTTCCTGCGACTTGCGGGCGCGCAAGGCGTAGAGGATCGGGGCCGAGCGCTCGATGCGGTGGTTCGGATACTTCGCCCGCAGCGCGGCGTTTTCGCGGGCCGTGCGGGTTTCGACCACGACGCGGGCGCGGGCGTGCGGGTTGTCGTTCAGGTACAGCGCATCCGCCTCGGCCATCAGGCGGTGCAGCGTGCGCTCGAAGGCAGTGGTCCACTGGATTTGGCCGATGCCCGTGCGGGCGCGGGCCTCCTCACGCGTCCATTTGGCCCCCTCCCAAACCGCCAATTCCTCACTGGTTTCCAGCGTGAACAGAATTTCGCGGTCGAGCGGATTCGACGCATCCGGGAACAGGAGCAGCACCGTCTCCTCCTGGTCGCTGCCGGTGAGCCAAAGCAAATCCGGCGCCTGCCGGAACGGCATCGTCCCGTCCGCCCCCGTCGGGTACAGGTCGTTCGCAAAGAAAACCGCGATGGACCGCGGTGCCATGGCCTCGGCGAAGGCGCGGCGGTTCCGGACGTACAAGTCGGCGGGCAGGTGCTGGTAGCGCATGCCCCGAAGATACCGCGAGAGGACGCGTCCCGCCTTGATTTCATCTTCCGATAACCCCGGATACTCGGCTAACCCGTACCCTTGCAGCGTGATGCGAAAACTCCTCCTTACAGGGTGTGGATTGCTCCTGTTCAGCGCCTTGGCTGCCCAAACTTCCACCGTCGCCGGACTTTTCCCCACCGTGGACCTCAGCGGCAAGATGTCCACGCGCTGGGACTACACGACCTACTACTTCGGGGCATTCCCTCCCGTAAACCTGTCCCAGGATGCCGAATCCGAAGTCGCAGACGTATTGCTTGTATATGCAGAACAGGGGCTCGCGTTCAAATGGAAAGAGCCCCTCACACTCGGGGCAAGCTATGTGTTTCAACTGGAAAATGTCGGTCAGGAGAACCGTCTCCGCGAGCACCGCCTCCACCTCGAAGCGACGGCCCGCCACACCGTCGGAAATGCCCGGATGAAGCACCGGGTTCGATTCGACAACAGATTCATTCACAGCTATTCTACGGGTTCAACGGAGTACAAACACCGCATTCGATACTTGCTAGGCGGCGAAATCCCCCTCGGCAACGACAGCTACGTGGCGGCCTATGAAGAAGCATTCTTCACGACCCACACGACTTCCCTTTCACGATTTTCTGAAAATTGGGCGGCAGCAGCATTCGGAACACGGTTCCAAGGCAACATGGGCGCCGAAGTGGGACCGCTCTACATCGCTTGGCGGACCGGTCCCGATGCGTGGCTGCACCAACTCTACCTGCAGCTTACCTGGAAGCTGTACTTGGATTCCAAGATCTGAGACGGACCTCCTGTCGTCCCTATCTTCGAACCATGTCCGACGCCATTTCCACCTCCGCAGCCCCGCTTCCGGTGGGCGCTTACCCGCACGCACGGCGTGTCGGCGATTTGCTGTTTCTCAGCGGCGTAGGGCCGCGCATCGCCGGCAGCGGCAGCGGGGATGCTGCCGTTCCGGGACTGGTGCGTGACGCGAACGGGAACTTCACGGCCTTCGACTTCGAGGCGCAGGTCCACAGCGTCTTCGCAAACGTCCGCGCCGTGCTCGAAGCCAGCGGTTTCACATGGGAAGAACTCGTGGATGTCACGGTGTTTCTGACCGACATGCAGCGGGACTTTCCGGCATTCA
>CAZMNI010000137.1:0-6082 GCA_964567615.1 uncultured Chryseobacterium sp. | reverse complement strand
ATCAATAGGTTGGGGGTTTTATGATAAAGGCAATGATAAAGGTAGGGGGTGTTTTTCTCCTCTATCGACCCCCCGCAGGATAAAGGTGGATCGGACTGTGCTCCGTCCTTTATCCGCAGTTCTAAACCCTCGAATGGGGCGGGGATTTTATGAGCAATTCCACGTGTAGAGCGGTGGGAATTGAGAAAAGGTCGGGTGGGCGTGGGATGGGGTTGATTCAGTTGGTCGGTAAGTCAAAGAACGATGGTGAAGTCATCCGATTCTTCCATTCTCAGAATGTCAGATGGTTTGTTCTGTGAAATCATAACGGACTTCATGGAGAAAGTCAAATGGAGGTTCGAAAATTCCCCACTTCCCCTCAATTGAGGTTTTCTCGTTTCGCTAGTCTGGGGGTGGGAACGGTAAGGGCTCTACCGGGCTGAACCGCTCCGCACGAAATGCCTGCCCGGATCACTTCTTGAAGTGCCCCGTATTGCCCCCGCTCTGTGACACGAACCGGGGAAAATTGCACCCACTCTGTGACGCGAAACGGGTGAAATTGCCCTAACTTTGTGACATGTTCAGGCGTTCCATCCTTCAAGAACTGGAAACTTGGTCGGCAAAACCGGACCGAAAGCCCCTGGTAATACGCGGTGCGAGGCAGGTGGGGAAGACCACGGTGGTTCATCAGTTTTCCAGTCAGTTTCGCCAGTACATCTACTTGAATTTGGAGTTGAAAGACGACAGGGCGCTGTTTCTGGACTTCCGCAACGTGGACCAGCTGCTGCAAGCCATGTTTTTTTTGAAGGACAAATCCTTGGCAGCTCGGGGTGAGACCTTGGTATTCATTGATGAAATCCAAGAGGTTCCAGAGGCGCTGAATGTGCTGCGCTATCTGTACGAGCAGGCACCGGACGTTCGGGTGATTGCTGCAGGAAGCATGTTGGAGTCGCTGTTCAATCAGAACATCCACTTCCCTGTGGGCAGGGTGGAGTACAAAGTGCTTCGCCCCGTTTCCTTTCCAGAGTTTCTCGAAGCCTTGGGGGAACGGTCCGCGTTGGAGCAGTTGCTGCACTTTCCGCCCCAGGACTTTGCCCATGCGAAATTGATGGAGTGTTATCACCTGTACGCAATGGTGGGGGGGATGCCCGAGGTAGTTCAACATTACGCGCGGCATCGAGATTTGGCGGCGCTGGCTCCGCTTTTTGATTCGCTCATCGCGTCTTATTTGGACGACGTAGAGAAGTACGCGGCCCACGCAAACCAAATCCTCCATTTGCGGCATGCGATCCAGTCGGCGTTTCTCGAGGCAGGAAGGCGAATCAAGTTTGAGGGGTTTGGTCAATCTGCGTACACGTCGCGGGACATGGGCAAGTGTTTGCGCATCCTGGAAAAGGCGCTTTTGCTCCATTTGGTTTACCCCAACACTTCCACAACGTTGCCTTTGCAGCCGGACCTCAAAAAGTCCCCCCGCTTGCAAGTGTTGGATACAGGCATGCTCAACCATTTTCTGGGTTTGCGCAAGAACATCCTCGGGACGAAGGACTTGAGCAGTGTGTACCAAGGCACCATGATTGAACATCTGACGGGGCAAGAGTTGCTCGCTACCCGTCAAGATGCCCTCGGTTCCCTTCACTTTTGGGTGCGCGAGAAAAAGGGCTCAACGGCGGAAGTGGATTTCCTGCTGCAGCACGAAGGGAGGGTGATTCCGTTGGAGACCAAATCTGGAAAATCCGGTACGTTGCGTTCGTTGCACCAATTCATGGAGTCCTCTCCAAACGATGTGGCTGTGCGGTTCTACGCGGGACAGTGGCACGTGGATGCGGTCCATACTCACGAAGGCAAGGCCTTTTTTCTCCTCAATTTGCCCTACTACCTGGGGTCTCAAGTGCAGCGGTGCCTGGACGGATTCGAGGAATCGGGGATGCGTGGCGAGGAACGCGGTCCTCTCGATGTCCAGCGTTGAGGCGACACCCAGTCCGTTTGCCGAGATTGCGTGGGACCGTTAGGCCCCTTTGGGTACCACTTACAGCATGAAAGGCTTGTAGAGCCGCGCCCTGCTGGCCCGCAACTTGTTCTTTTCGAACGAAGCAGCCGACCTAGTCGACCTCCTTAGCTCACACGAGTTGTCGGTTGCTAAAGCCTCCATTCTCGGATGGAAGTCCAAGTGGAAGGCAAGTGGTTTTGTGTTCCACTTATGGTTAAATTTGGAAGACAAGAACGGTTGTCGCTCATGGAAAACACAAAACGGATGCCGCATCGGCCAGATTCACTTCCTTTAGATGGCTTCGATGTTTCATCTTTCGCAGGGCTAATCGGGCGGGCAAATCGGGCAATCGCAAGATTTGATGGGAAAATGCAGGGTTTGGTGAATCCCAATCTCCTTCTTACTCCCATGCGAGACCAGGAAGCGGTCTTGTCTTCAAAAATAGAAGGAACGCAAGCCACCTTGAAAGACGTCCTTGAGTTTGACGCGCGATTTACAGACCGCAATCAAGCGGTACGCTTCGATATTCAGGAGATTGTAAATTACCGTTTGGCCCTTGAGGCTGGGCGAAAAGACATGGAATCTCAGCCGTTGACGTTGAATTTAATCAGGAAGGTTCATGGAATTCTGATGCGTGGTGTGCGAGGAGGTCACGCGGATCCTGGCCATTTTAGAAGGGTTCAGAACTGGATAGGTTCGCCAGGAAGCACGTTGGAGACAGCGCGCTTTGTTCCGCCAGCTGTGCCGGACATGATGGATGGATTGTACAACTGGGAGCGCTATCTGCATGAGGACGATGGCGATGTCTTGGTTCAATTGGCCTTGGTGCATGCCCAGTTTGAGATTCTACACCCTTTCATCGATGGCAACGGCCGTGTAGGTAGGTTGTTGATCCCTTTGTTTTTGTTTCACAAGGAGGTCGTCTATGAGCCAAATTTTTACATGAGTCCATACTTTGAAAACAATAGGACGCAGTACTACGATGCATTGAGAGACATCACCGAACAAGGAGATTGGGGCCAATGGGTGGCATTTTTTCTTGAGGGCATCATCAAACAAGCTGAACTGAACACCGAACAGGCGAATCAAATTTTAGCGCTATACGACGAGATGAAGTTGGAGATTTCGGAACGCACGAAATCCCAGTGGTCAATCGCTTGCTTGGACTTCATTTTCAGCCGTCCCATCTTCAATTCAACCGCTTTCAGAAACGATTCCGGCGTCCCTGTTGCCAGTGCTTCCCGGCTGTTGTCGGCGTTGTCAGAAAAGGACGGGGTTTTGAAATGCATCGAACCGGGCTCCGGTCGGCGTCCAAGTATTTATGCTTTTCCAGCGCTTCTGCGCATCATCAATCGGTGAGGGATGCCGATTGCGCTAGATTCGATGAGGGGGCGGTGGTACCGAAGGGTCTTTTACAGGGCGAAGGCCGAAACAAAAAATCCCGGACCCGCACCGCAGTGCGAATCCGGGATCCGGAAATCAGGTCGGTAGGTCTCAGTCCTTGCTGACCGCGAGGCTGTACACCACCAGGCCGAAGCCGATCTTGTTGATGGCGTCGCCGATGTTGTAGACGACGTCCATGTTCAGGCCGATGCCGTCGACGAAGTCGTACCAGCCGGTCGTGCCGATCATGTAGCCCAACGGGTAGATGCCCCAGCCGATCAGGACGAACTTCGTCAAGATGTCGTGCGCGCGCTGGACGGCGGGCGACGATTTGGACGCGAGCGCCTTCGCCTCGCCGAACATGATCAGGTAGACGATGTAGAAGTAGGCGATGCCGGAGATGAGGCCCCAAACCGCCGGGCCCGAGCCCGTCGTGTAGACCGCCTCACCGAAGTAGCCCGTCACGAGCATCGCGACCGATGCGGCGATGAGCTTCCACATGAGGGACTTTTGGGCCCCGGCCGCGCGCAGGATGAGGTAGAACTCCACGCACATCAGCGGCACGGTCAGCGTCCAGTCCACGTAGCGGAAGAACGTCGGTGACTCGCCGATTTCCGCCCAGTAGTCGCGCATGTAGTAGTAGTGCACGGCCGCGATGAACGTGATGAGGCCGCTGATGAGCAGCGACGTGCGCCACTTTCCTTCGACCGAATTCATCGACAAGAAGAAGAACACCGAGGCGGCCATCATGGCCATGGTGCCCACGAAGAAGGTAAAGCCGACGTAGTCGTCTGCCGGCATGGCCTTCACCACAGCGAGGGTTGATAAGAGCATTGTGAAAAGGGTTTAAGGTGTATCAAGGACACGAAGAAAACCCCGCGTTTCACAAAAAGTTCAAATGGACGGTATATTGTCCGATGGACCGAATTGAAAGTGTGATAATTAAGTCTCGAATGGCGTGCGAGAAGGTGCAGGAAGCGCGGTGCAGGGCACGAACGGACAAGCCGTAAAAACCGTGTTACCCGTACACGCAGCCACTCAGCGTTCGAACGCCGCAGCGCGGACGCGCACGTTGCGGCGGATTTCGGCCCAAAAGAGGTTGATGTCCCCCGCATGCCAATTCTCCCGGCGGAACAGCCGGTCGGCGGGCATCGGGCTGAGGTCTACAAGCACGACGCCGCGGTCGATGCGGGCGGTCAGGGCGCCGGGGAAGGCGTACAGGCCTGAGGCGAGTACGACGCCGCGGTGGGAGGTGGCGGGGCTGGGCACCGTGTCCGCCCGCCACGTCACGGGGTTGATGCACGCGGGTGGACGGGTGTTCCAGGTGCCGAAGGCCTCCGGGCCGCGGTCGAGGACCTCGACGCCGTAGGTCATCCAAGCGCACCAGCAGCGGGTATCGTCGGGAGCCGAGCAGGGGGGCAGGCCTGGGATTTGGTCCGGAAAAAAGTCGAAACCGGGCATGTACACCGCCACGAGCTGGTCCAGCAACGGGCTGCCGGGCGGAAAAAACTCCTGCAGCAGCGTGCGCAGATGCCAACTCCCTTGGCTGTGGCCCGCCAGGACGAACGCCCGCCCGCCGTTCCACTCCCGCAAATAGATTTCAAAGGCCGCCCGCACATCGGCGTAGGCCGTGTCGAGCGCACGGTCGCTTGCCGCGTCTTTCCATGTGAAGACCCCCAGGTGGGCCTGCCGGTAGCGCGGGGCATAGAGCCGGGTTCCTGTGCCGAATGCACTGGCCTGCAACCGGATAGGGAGCTTGTCCACTTGGCGGTTCATGCGCCGGTCCGCCACGTCCGCATTCCACGTCCGCCCGCGCTCGTAAATCGTAGGGTGGACAAAAAAAACGTCGATCCCGAGGCTGTCCTCCGGGCCCAGTACCTCCTCGGGCGCGCGCCGCGGAACAAAGTCCGCAGCATCCGCTCGCCCCGGCAGCGCCGCCCAACTTCCCGACGCGCGGTAGTCCGGGGCCGCCGGCACGCGCTCAACCGTCGGCCGCTGCATGCTGCATCCGACCAGCGTGGCAAGGGCTATCCACAAAATCCATTGCATGCTGCGAAGGTGCGGCGCGGAGGCGGATTCGAAGAAAATTTTGAACTTCGTCCAAGAACTTTTCGTGGTCGTGCGTAGTACCCACAGAAACCATTCACCAGCAAGATGAAACACCTGTTCCACACCTTTGCACTCTGCGCCGCCCTCTTCGGGACCACGGCGGCGACTGCGCAGCTTGACCCATTGAACATCCCAGCGGATTGCCCGTGCACCGAAGAAATCGCGCCGGTCTGCGTAGAGTTGGCCGACGGCACGATCATTCCGCTGCCGAACGCATGTATCGCGGAATGCCTCGGTTTGCCGCTTGCAGCGGACCAAACGTGCATCGACGGCGTAGATTGGACGTTCCCCGGCGATTCCCTCGACGGCCCGGACCTTCCCGGCGACGTAGACGGTGACGACGAAGCTGAAGGCGACGCCGACGACGCTGAAGGCGACGCCGACGACGCTGAGGGCGACGACGCTGAAGGCGATGACGACGACGCTGAAGGCGACGCCGACGACGCGGACGGCGACGATGCTGACGACTCTGGCGACACGGATGAAGACGGCGATGACGCGGATGACGAAGTAGAAGGCGACAACGATGATATCAAAGGGGAAGATGTGGACACCGACGATGCCGACGATGCCGACGATGCCGACGATGCGGACGATGCGGACGATGCGGACGATGCGGACGAC
>CAZMNI010000136.1:0-6104 GCA_964567615.1 uncultured Chryseobacterium sp. | reverse complement strand
AACCCGGCCTCCACTTCCGCTGGCACCCCCGCGCCACCCTCACCCCGGACCTGCTATCGTTCCCGATTGACCGGTATGTGGTGGGGGGGGGAGTTTGAGTTTGAGTTTACAGTTTGAGTTTGAGTTTGAGTTTACAGTTTGAGTTTGAGTTTACAGTTTGAGTTTACAGTTTGAGTTTGAGGGGGGTGCGGTATTTTCGGGTAGCCAAACTTCTTGATGCCATGCGCTTCTTTCGCTGCTTCCTCGCTCTGGTAGTTCCGCAACTCCTTTCGGTTGCTGCAGTTGCGCAGTATGTTTCCACGTGGGATCCGGATGCGGACGGTGACAACTTCATAACTGTCAATGATTTAATTGCGGTATTGAGCGTCTTCGAGGAGGGGGATTCCGACGACGATGGCATTTTTGACAGCCAAGACAGCTGCGTGGGAACGATCGATGTGTGTGGTGTTTGCTCGGGTCCGGGAGCGACGGTGCCTGTTTTGGACCAAATCATATTCGTCACCGATTCGGTCTATCAGCCCGCAGTCGGCACGTGGTACGTCTTCAGCTACGCGGTGGACACGCTCTACACCTACGTCTGCCCGGTGGAGGGGTGCACCCTGGCCGCGGCTTGGAACTTCAACCCCGCTGCAAACGTGGACGACGGGAGTTGCACGTGGGGTCCGCCGGAGTGCGGGGGGCAGTCCAGCGTGACCTTCGACGACTACACCTACCCGTTGGTGGCCATCGGGTCGCAATGTTGGTTCAAGGAAAATCTCCGGTCGGACGCTTACCGCAACGGAGATGCGATTCCAGGGAGCCTGTCGAATACGCAGTGGTCGAACGCCTCGCAGGGGGCCCAAACCATCTACAACAACGACGGCTCAAACCTTGCGAGTTACGGTCGGCTGTACAACTGGCACGCCGTCAACGACGCGCGTGGCCTGTGCCCGACCGGGTTTCATGTCCCCACGGATGCAGAATGGACAGAGCTCGAGCTGGCCCTCGGCGGCAGCGCGACGGCGGGTCACGCGCTGAAATCCACTTCGCTCGAAACTCCTCCTTGGAACGGCACGAACAGCAGCGGTTTCAAGGGCGTCCCTGCCGGTTACCGATTCAGCAGCAACGGTTTGTATTACGATTTGGGCAGCTACTCTTACTTCTGGAGTGCTTCGTCGAGTGGAACTTCTGCTTGGGGCCGCGGGCTGGCGACCATCAACACCCTTGTTTACCGCACTTCGTTCAACGTGCGGTACGGGTTTGCGGTGAGGTGTGTGAGGGATTGAGAGCTTGAGTTTGAGTTTACAGTTTGAGTTTGAGTTTGAGGAGGGTGGAAATTTTAACACGAGTGAAACGGGTAGGCGTGGGGAGGTTTTTATGTTTGGGCCATGAAGACATTGCAATGCGTTCGTTTTGTAGGGATTTGGGCGGTGGTGTTGGGAGTATTGGGGGTGGGTGCGCAGCGCGCTAAAGCACAGCGGGCCTCGTTTTCAGACGTGGGGGTGGAGTGGTTGGAGCGGCCCACGGTACCCCAGGATTTGGTCCGAAATGTGCAATTCATCATTCATTCGAACTCCGAGTTTTTCAATCAAGACGACATGCGGAGGTGGGGCGGAAATGTGGCGCTGCTCAAGTCGGATGCGGAACGGCTTCAGCGGATGGCTTTCTGGACGCTTGATCGCGAGATGGAGCTCGTGAATTCGGGCGGCGACTTGCGGGTGGAAGTCGCACTGGGCCCCGGACGGCAAGGCAACTACGCGGTCAAGAGTGGTCCCGTTCGCAGTGGAAGTCAGGAGCTTACCTACTTTGCCGAGGTGGCCTACAACTTGCCGGTGCGGGTGCAGCTCGTGCGTTCGAACGGAGAGGTCCTCGATGCCTTTGAATTGCCAGCGGACGTGAAGGTGATGTACGGCAACGAGCCGATTTCCACGTTGGACAAAACGGCTTCGGGTGTCAGCTACATGATGAGCAAGTTGGACTTCCGCAGCGAGGCAGATTTGCGCAAGTACATCGCAGAGCCGGACGGACAGCGGTTTGTGCGGCGCAAGGCGGTGCTGGTCCAAATGAGCCGACTCATCGACGAACTCGAGCCGCGCTTGTTTTTCAGCCGGGACAAGGCCAAGGTGGCCATTGCCACGGCGAAGAACAAGAACTACGATTACACGGCCCTCGATGCCGCACAAGAACAGGCGCTTGCTGCCTTCAAACTCGGGAATGTGGCCGGATTAACACAAGTCATGGAGGTGTGGACGCAGTGGCTGGGAAAAGCAGATTTGCTGAATCCCAAATCCGAAGTCAACACGGACGTCGCGCGCGGCCTGCACCTCAACCTCGCCGTCGCCCACATCTACCGCGGTGAGTTCAGCGAGGCAGCCGCCCACGTGAGCAAGGCGCGCTCCATGACGGGTCCGAACGATGCAGAATGGCCGGCGGTCGAGGACATGACGAACCTGCTCGCCCGCCGGCGCAAGGCCGCCCTGCACAACGGAGACTTGACGGTATCGGAGGCGACGCCCACCTTCAAGGCCCCGGATTTGAAGGACGTGCTCGGGCGCCGCGTGGAGAATCGGGAGCTCGAGTTGTTTGATGGCCGCGACCGGTACGAAGAACTTGGGGTGTCCATCGCGGCTTGGCGCGCATCGCTCGAGGGCACTTCGCCGGAATCGCAAGCCTCAGCACCGGCGGAACGTTCTGTTTCTCAGCAACTGGGGTCCCGTTTGGAGCCGGCCACCGGGGGGTACATGCTCCGCTTCAACCCGCTTGTCGACGGCTCCCGCGTGGGCAAGCCCATGCCCGAGGAGATTTTTGGGGTGGACAAACTCGTGTACCTCGATTACAGCCGGATGGGGTTGACCGAGGTGCCTGCAGCCCTGGGCGCATTGACTTCATTGAAGACCCTGGTGCTCGACGGAAATGCGTTGACCACCTTTCCTACTGCGGTATGCCAGGTGCATTCGCTCCAAAAGCTCCACCTCAAAGGAAACGCCATCGCCACCATTCCGGCGGGCATTTCTGGATGCAAGTCACTGGAGATGATCGACATGCGTGGCAATCCGGTTACGCCGGAGGGTCGAGCTGCCCTGGCGGCGCTGGTCGGTCCGGAGTGCAAGATCAAGTGGGAGTGAGGGGTCGAGTTTGAGTTTGAGTTTGAGTTTGAGAGTTTGAGATTGAGTTTGAGAGTTTGAGAGTTTGAGGGTTGAGAGGACAGAGGAAGGCGGGTTGCAACGTGGAACCCGCTTGTATGGGGATGTGCAAGGAACCTCGTTTGGGCAATCAGTTGCACCAGAGCGGAGTGGGACAGGGCAATGAAAAGCCGAATTCAGGGCGGTGTCGGTGCGGGTTATCGGTGTAACTGCATGTTTTACAGGATAACGCAACACATCGGGAGGAGGGGTGAGTCGAACGGGAAATGGAGAAAATTGTTTCTTTAAGGGGAAACTACTATCTTTCAATAGGGGATGCTGGAGGAGAGATTTGATGTGGAATTGATGCCGCATGCGGTAGAGTTCCTCGAGAAACTGGAGTCAAACGTGAGGGTTAAATTGTTGTATAACATGAAGAAAGCATCGTTTTTGCACGATGACAGGTTGTTCAAGAAGTTGAATGGTGAGATTTGGGAGTTTCGGACACGCGTGACGGGCCTGTCTATTCGCATGTTGGCTTTTTGGGACAGTTCACGTCCCCATCGGGGTCGAGTGATTGTAACCCACGGATTCTTCAAGAAATCCCAAAAGACGCCTGCCCAGGAAGTTGTGCGTGCGGAACTTTTGCGCAGGTCCTATTTGCATCAGCACAACGAATGAATTCCATGAAAAAGGTAGAAACGACCTCGTTGGATGTTGCCATAGACCGGTTCGTAGGGCCGCTGGGCACGAGTGAGCGGCAGGCTTTTGAGCAGGAATTGAGCGCCGAGATTTTGGGCAGATCCGTGCGGTATGCACGTTTGGAAAAGGGGCTTACGCAACAACAACTTGGCCAACTGGTTGGCGTTCAGAAGGCACAGATTTCTCGCATTGAAAATCGTGTCAGAGATGTTCGGCTTGATACGGTGTTGCGCGTGTTTGCGGTGTTGGGGATGCAAATCCGGTTTCGGGTGGTGCCTTCTGCGGAAGAAGGGCTGCGAATGGGCTAAAAACTCCGGGTGGGCGCGGAAGATTCAGCGGCGGGGATGCACCTTCACGGCATGAGTGAAATGCAGCGGGGTGCGGTGTGCACCCGTTTGGTGGTGCTGGCGGCGGGGCGCGCCACGCGGATGCGGGAAAGTGCTGGGACGGAAGGGGGGACTGGGGCCGGGGTCGCAGCCGAAGTGCGTGCGGATGCGAAGGCGCGGCCGAAGCCGATGATCCGGCTGGGACCCGGCGGGGAGCCGTTCTTGCAGTTCGTGCTGGAGCGGGCGGATGCGGCCGGGTTCACGTCCGCGACGGTGGTGGTGGCACCCGGTGATGCGGTGACGGGGGCATTTTTAGACGCATGGAACGAGACGCCGTCGGGGCCGCGGATGCGCATGCGGGTGGTGGTCCAAACCGAGCCCCGGGGCACGGCCGACGCGGTTCGATGTGCCCTCGAGCGGGACCCGTTGCCGCCGGGCGAAGCGTTCGTGGTGTGCAACGGCGACAACTTGCCGGGGCGCAGGGCGTTGGCGCGGTTGCGGGCGGGGGTGGCGCGTTCGGGGATGCTGGCGTACGACCGGGAGGGGCTCGGGGTGGGGGCGGAGCGGGCGGCGGCGTTCGCGGTGGCGGTGGTGCGCGAGGGGCGGCTGGTGGACGTGGTGGAGAAGCCGGGGGTGGAGGAGATGGAGGGGTTGCGCGACGCCGGCGGTGCGGTCCGGATTTCGATGAACCTGTTCAGGTTGGTGGGGGAGGACATCGGGCCGCACCTGGCCGCCCTCCGCCCCCACCCGGTGCGGGGGGAGTTGGAGTTGCCGGCGGCGGTGGTGGCGATGGTGCGGGCGGGCGGCAGCGCCGGGGTGGTGGAGGCGGTGCCGGTGTGTGAAGCGGTGCTGGATGTGACGCGTGTGGCGGATTTGGGGCCGGCGCAGGATGCGCTGCGGCAGGCGGTGGAGGCGGAGCGGGGACGGCCGCTGCTGGAGGTGGTGGCGTCGACGCCTGAGGATGCGCGGACTGCGGAGGCAGCGGGTGCAGATCGGTTGGAGCTCTGCACGGATTTGGCGTGCGGCGGGTTGACGCCGCCGGCGGCAGACATCCGGCGCGCGCTGCAAGCCGGCCTGCCGGTCCATGCCCTCATCCGCCCGCGGCCCGGACATTTCCAGTTTTCGCCCGAGGAATGGGCCTGGATGGCGGACCAAACCCGCGACGCACTCGCCGCCGGGGCCTCCCGCGTGGTCATCGGCGGCCTCGACGCCGCCGGGCACCTCGACACCGGGCCGCTCCGCGAGCTCGCCGCCGAGGTCGGCCCCCACCGCCTCGTCCTGCACCGCGCCCTCGACGCCGCCACCGACCCCGACGCCGCGCTCGCGGCGGCCGCCCGCCTCGGAATCCGGCGCTTCCTCACGAGCGGCGGCGCCGCCACCGCCTACGACGGCCGGGCGGCCCTCGCCGGCTGGGCCGCCGACGCGGCCCGCGCCCTCGACCTCACGGCCGGCGCGGGCGTCCGCCCGGACCACGTCCCCGCCCTCCGCGCCGCCGGCGTCGCCGCCGTCCACGCCTCCTGCCGCCGCGCCCTCCTCCGCCCCACCCGCCACTTCGACGGCACCACCCACCCCGTCGACGCCGCCGCCGTCGCCGCCCTCCGCGCCGCCCTCGACGCCCCGCTTCCCCTGCAAGGCGTTTCGTAGCTTCGACCCATGAATTCGCGCCCACTTCTGCTCGGAGCCGCTGCCGCAATCGCGGCCTTGCTCGCGGTGCACGGATGCAAGCAAACGGCTGAGGTTCCGCTGCCGACCGGCCGGGTGGACGCACTGATACCGTTGCCGATTACGGTGGTGGTGGATTCGGCCGCGCCGCCGCTGCAGGTGCCGCCGGCCGGGTTCACCTGGACGGTGGACGATGCGTGGGCGGACCGTGCAGCGTTTTGGGCGGAGTGGCTTCCCGGCCCGGACGCTGCGGAAGGCGGCATTCCGGTGGTGGTGAGGAGGGAAGTGGCAGGGGATGGGGACGGGGTTGGGG
>CAZMNI010000135.1:0-6111 GCA_964567615.1 uncultured Chryseobacterium sp. | reverse complement strand
TTCAGGGTTGCCTGAGGGTGGAAGAAATTCTTTCAAACTTCTCGCGCTTTTCACCCAACGATTGTGAATTTCTCTATATTAGCGGGCGCTCTTTGCCGCAACTGGACCTCGAGTTTGTTGAAAATCAATACGTTGAATCACACATGCGCCGACTTCTGACGCTTGTCCTCTCCGCGACCGCTTGTGCGGGGGCCTGGGCCCAGCAGGATCCCCAGTACACCCAGTGGTTCATTGACCCGGTGTACATGAACCCTGCCGTCGCCGGAAACAGTGACTTGACCTGCATCTCCGGAATCTACCGGAACCAGTGGCAGGGGCTCGACCGCGACCCGAAAACTGCCATGCTCAGCGGCCACACCTACGTCAAGCCCTTGCGTGGTGGCGTGATGGCCTCGTTCTACAACGACGCCTTGGGCCAAGAGACAAACAACCTCGCAAAGCTGGGCTATGCCTACCGCTTGCCGGAATTCGGAAACGGCAGTGTGCTGAGCATCGGGGCATCTGTCTCCATGTTCAGCAAGACGCTGGGCAACGAGTGGATTGCCATCGATGACTACACGCAAGACAACGCCATCCCGAACCAAAAAGCGTCCGCAAGCACTGTGGACGGCGACTTCGGCGTTTACCTGCAGAAGCCCGGCTCGTTCTATGCGGGCCTTTCTGCAACCCATTTGGCAGAAATGGAACTCGGTCAATTGAGCATCCGGCCGACACGGCACTACTATGCGATGGGCGGGTACGACCACCCGCTCGACGGGGATTACCTCGTCCTGCGCTCGAATGTGCTGGCGAAGTCGGATTTGAATGCAACGATTGTGGACTTGAATGTCAACGTGTTGTGGAACCAAATGCTGTGGGGCGGCGTGTCGTGGCGTCCGGGCGACGCCTTTGCGCCCACCCTCGGATTCCAGTATGCCATGGAGGACCGCCAACCGACGTCCTATGCGAAGCAGGTGTTCCGGCTCGGCTATTCTTTCGATGCAACCACTTCCGAGCTGCGCAACTACTCTTCTGGCTCGCACGAAGTCTTCTTGAGCTACTGCTTCAAGTTCCAGTCCATTCCGGTCCAAAACCGCCACGCGAACCCCCGGTTCCTGTGACCGCATACGAATGGGCAACCTGTTCGAGTTTTCATCGTACATCCTACCGTAATCTACCCGCACGTCCCATGAAACAGCTTCTGGTTGGTTTGGCGGCAGCATCCCTCCTCGCTGGATGCTACAGCGGCCCCCAAGGGGAACTCGTCGGCGTTTACCCCCGTGAACAGTGGATTCAAATGAATCCGTACGGGATGAACTACATCCACCACGGTTCCTTCACGATGGGGCCGAGCGATCAGGATGTGCCGTTTGCCCTGAACACCAAGTCGAAGACGGTGACCATCCCCGCCTTCTACATGGACATCCACGAAATCACGAACAACGAGTACCGCCAGTTCGTGACCTACGTGCAGGATTCGCTGTTCCGTGAAGCACTCGCTGAAGAAAATGAGGCGTTTCAAACCGTAGAAGTCGGCGTGCCGATGGAAATCAGCGAATACCTCGGCGTGGAATACATGTTGAATTGGGAAGAACCCATCGACATGCAGAACGAAGAGCAATTCGCTCTGCTGTTCGAGAATTTCTTCTACCAAGGATCCGACCGCTTCTACAACGCCCTGCAAGTAGATACCCGCAAGTTGGAATACCGCTACTGGTGGTTGAATCTCCAAGCGGCATCGAACCGAAGCACCTTCGATGAAGAATTCAGCGAAGTGAACAGCCTCAACCAGTTGCACTCCATCAAAGGCCACAGCGACCGCTCACAGTTCATCGTCGAAGAGGCCATCAACATCTACCCTGACACGCTTGTGTGGTCCCGGGACTTCACCTACGGAGCGAACGACCACCTGACGAAGGCGTACTTCTGGCACCCCGCCTACGACGATTACCCGGTGGTAGGAGTGACCTGGAGCCAGGCACGGGCATTCAACGCATGGCGCACCCAACTCCTGAATGAGTGGAAGAACTCAAACGGAGAAACCATCGTGCAAGAGTTCCGCCTCCCGTCTGAGGCAGAGTGGGAGTACGCTGCGCGCGGTGGCCTCGATTTGAGCCCGTATCCGTGGGGTGGTCCGTATACACGGAACAAGCAAGGCTGTCCGCTGGCGAACTTCAAGCCGATGCGTGGAGACTATGTCGAAGACGGTGGCACCTACACCGTGCCTGTAGAAAGCTATACGCCCAACGACTACGGGCTCTACCAAATGGCAGGGAACGTTGCAGAGTGGACGAACACGTCCTTCGATGAGACTGTGTACGATTTTGCCCACGACATGAGTCCTGAATACCACTACGCGGCTACGGTGAACGACCCACCGAGCATGCACCGCATGGTTATTCGCGGTGGAAGTTGGAAGGACATCGGATACTATATCCAAACTGGCACGCGTTCCTTTGAATACAGGGACACCTGCAAGTCCTACATCGGATTCCGCAGTGTGATGTCTTATTTGGGCCGCGGGAAGTCTGAAAGTGAAATGGAGTCTTGGAACGACTTCTGAAACCTCGTTCCCTGAAGTCCATTCAGGCCGCAGGTACAGTTTGCAATGTGTAAGAAAAATTGAAACCAACACCATAAGTCAACGACCATGAAACCAGGCAGCAAGGGGTGGAAAAACCTAATGGCCAAACTCTACGGCATCGGTGCTTCCGTTGTCATCATCGGCGCTCTGTTCAAAATCCAGCACTGGGAAGGCGCTTCCGAAATGCTGGTCGCCGGACTGGGCACAGAAGCCGTCATCTTCTTCTTCTCTGCGTTTGAAAAACAGCACGAAGAACCGGACTGGACGTTGGTGTACCCTGAACTTGCTGACCCGAAAGACGGTGCGAAAAAGGCCGATCGCAAGAAGCCTGCCGGAACGGTCACTGAGCAACTTGATGAGATGCTCAAAGAAGCGAAAATCGAACCGGCCCTCCTCGAACGCCTCGGAAACGGCATGCGTCACCTCGGGGATCAGGCAGCAAAAATGGGCGAAGTGGCAGAAGCATCTGCCGCAACGAAGGAGTACAGCGCCAGCTTGCAGTCAGCTTCAGCGAAGGTGGGGGAATTGACCCAGACATACGTACAAGTCAGTGAATCGTTGACGGGGCTTGCAAACGCCGCCTCCATGGGCCCGACGGTGGGTGCTGCCATGACCCAAATGAGCGACAACCTCAACTCGCTCAACCAGATGTACAGTGCTCAAATGCAGCAATTGAAGCAAACGAGCGAGATGTACGCCGGCATGGGCGAACTCGTGCGGAACCTGAATGATTCGGTGGCCGACACGAAAGCATACAAGGAGAACATCGCCGAGCTTTCGAAAAACCTCTCCGCGCTCAACACGGTGTATTCTAACATGCTCAACGCCATGAACGCCCGCGGCTAATTCGCCACGGACAATCATTAGGCCTACGCACTCACCATGGCAGGAGGGAAAGAAACGCCCAGGCAGCGAATGATCGGGATGATGTACCTCGTCCTGACTGCGCTGCTCGCGCTCAACATTTCGAAGGAGGTCCTGAACGGCTTTGTAAAAGTCGAGAAGAGCCTTCGCACGACCCAGGGAACCTTGAACGGTAAGGTCAAGGAAACCATGGGCGAACTGGAAGCAAAGTATGCTGCAAACAAGGAGAAGGTCCAACCCTTCATGACCCAAGCGCAAGAACTCAACAAGCGCGCGGATGCCTTGGTGCAGTACATCACCCAACTCAAGGCACGGACCATGTCCGCTTCCGTGGGGGATTATGCAGAACAAGAAGCAGCGGGATTCTCCGCATACATCGGGAAAGACGAGTTCGGCAACGACACCACGTTGAGCTTGATGTACATCGACAAGAAGGACGAATACCAAAACTTGACGGCCTTCATGGTGGGATCCGAACCCCAGTCCCCGAAGCAAGAGGAGTGGTCCGCCCACACGCTTCGCGTCAAGATGGAGGAGTTCCGTGAATACATCAAAGCCATCAAGTTCACAGACAACCTCGGAGGCACCCGTGAACTGCCCGATTACATCAAAGACCAGGTGGACGCGACCTTCCACTTCGGAATGGAGATGGAGGACGGCAAAGAAGTGCTGTGGGAAGCGGCGAACTTCTACGATGTTCCGCTCGCAGCTGTCATGCCACTGATGACGAAGATGACCCTCGACATCCAAGATGCACAGGAGGATATCCTCGCGTGGCTCCTGAGCGGTGTGGATGCAAAGAGCTACAAGTTCACGAAGCTGCGTCCCATCGTGGTAGTGGGCCAAAACTATCTTCTCCGTGGAGACTCCATGCGGGCCGACATTTTGCTGGCTGCGTACGATGAAACGAACCGCCCCTCCATTGTGGTGGGAAATTCGAACTTCAGCGGCACGAAACCATCCGGCAACGTAAATGGAACTCCGCTGAAAGTCAGCGCAGACGGCCTCGGCCTTTTCCGTAGGAGCACCGCTGGGATGCCCATCGGCGATGTGACCTACGAAGGGGTCATCCGCTACCAAGGACCCGACGGTTCCGTCGAAACGCATCCGTTCGTCACACCGACATTCACCATTGCGGAGCCCGCTTTGGTCGTGTCGCCGACGAAGATGAACGTCTTCTACCGCGGCCTCGACAACCCGGTGGAAATTTCTGTCCCGGGCGTGGCATCCGACAAGCTCACTGCTACCATCAGCGGTGATCACAAGTTGACCCGGGCTGCAGACGGCACCTTCATTGTACGTCCAGGCGCTTCTCCCGAAGCGAACATCACGGTCACAGCCACGATGCCCGACGGGTCGAAAAAGACCATGCCGCCGCGCAAGTTCCGCGTCAAGCGGGTACCGGACCCGGTGCCGGTCTTTGCAGGCAAAGTGCCGACAGACCGGAGCATTTCGAAAGGTGACCTCCAGGTCGCTGTCGGGGTGGCAGCACGCATGGAGAACTTCGACTTCGAGGTAGCCACGACGGTGCGGAGCTTCCGGATGACAGCGACGGTCGGCGGAAACATCGTTGAGAAGGAATCCAACTCAAACAAGGTGACCGCTGACATGAAGGCCATGCTCGAGCAAGTGCGCAAAGGCAACCTCGTCATGCTCTCTGAAATCCGCGTCTCCATGCCCGACGGCACCGACCGGATTCTCCCATCCATTACCCTCAAAGTCAACTGACCATGAACTTCCGTTTCCTGATCGCAGTTGCCCTAATCGGAGCCCTCGTAGCCTCCTCACAGGGACAGGTTTCTAACGTGCTCGACGGAGCGTACGTGAAAGAGACAAATATCACGAAGCGCGTCGTGCCCTACCCGCCGCTGCGGGAAGCGGATGTCATGTACACAAAGCGCGTTTGGCGCCAAATGGATTTGCGGGAGAAAATGAACCACCAGTTCTACTTTCCCATCAACGAGATTCAAGACCGTGCAAGTCTATTCGATGTCATCCGAAAGGCAGTTCTCCAAGAAGGTACGCTTACGGCATATGGAACAGGACCGGTGGGAACGGACGATGAATTCAAGTTCCCGCTTTCCGCGGCACAGGTGGACTCGCTGTTGAATCCGACCACGACCACCATGGTTGATACCGACCTCGACGGAGAACCCGACACCCCCACTCAAACGACGAATTCCATCACTTCTCAGGAGATCCTGTACTTCCAAGTGAAGGAGGACTGGATTTGGGACAGGCACCGCAGCGAACGCTACGTGCGCATCATCGGCATCGCGCCGATGTACGAGAAGTCCATCGGAGACGGAGAAGATGGACAAAAGTCCGTACAACCGTTGTTTTGGCTTTACTACCCGGAATGCCGGTATGTATTTGCGAACGCGGAGGCGTTCAATCCCTTCAACGATGCACAACGCCGAACGTTCGAGGACATCTTCCAAAAGCGGTACTTCGCGAGCTACATTGTCAAAGAATCGAATGTGTACGACCGGAAGATCTCAGACTACGCTCGGAATGTAGACGGCTTGCTCGAAGCTGAGCGGATCAAAGACGAATTGTTCACGCTCGAGCACGACCTCTGGCATTACTGATTGCAGCTCGGCTGCAGAAGAAAAGGGCGGCCCCACGAGGGTCGCCCTTTTTCGTACGCCCCGGCTTGACGACCTTTGCGCCCGCAATGCTCA
>CAZMNI010000134.1:0-6193 GCA_964567615.1 uncultured Chryseobacterium sp. | reverse complement strand
GACGTTCAGGGGACAGAAAGCATCCCGAAGGCCTGACGAGGCCTACCAACCGACCCGACCTGTGGCACGGTGGTGAAATGATGCGGAGCAGCCATCAACTCTCAAACCCTACAGTGTCATGCAATTTGACGAAACCCAGAAAGCGTGGATTTTGAGCCACCTGTGCGCCACGCCAGCCGAGAAGGTGGCCATTTTACGGCAGAACACCTACCGCTTTTACATCAACGAGTACGGCATGTGGGTCATGCGCGGCACGCCGCGCCTGCGCATCCTCGACGAGCTCGAAGCGGAAGCCCTTGAGCGCGAGGACTACGAACTCTGCGCGGCCATCGTCGAAGCCCGGAATCACCTGCTGACCCTGCCAGAATACAGCAGACCTCCTGCCCCGTAGGGGGGTCAGGCCGCCGGCGCTGCAGGCCGGATCAGGTCCAGCAACCGCGCTTCGATGTCCCTCCACGGGCGGGCCAAATCCACTGAAGCCACCACCATCCGATGGGGCGCCATCCAATACGCGTGCAAAAACTCCTCTTCACGGGTAGAGGCGTACAGCAGCATCCCCTCGGCATCCCGGTCGTGCGGGTGTGCGAGGCGATCTCCGCTTGAGGCGCGGTTCTCTGCTTGGCGGGAAAGTTGGGTGACGTAGGCGTGGAGTTGGTAGAGGTTGGCGGATTCGAAGGTGAGCCGCTCGAAGTGTTCGGAGAGTCCGCCAGACCGGTAGAACTTCGTATCGAGGATGATCTTGCGGTCGGGGTGCTCAAGCGTCACATCGGTCTTCATCTTCGGCAACAGCCCGGATGCGCCTGAATTCAAAGGCGTCCATTGCCAATCAATGTGCTGTGCATCAAATCGGCTCCAACCTTCCCGACCGAGGTGTGTGCGGTAGAAGTTGCGCACGAAGGCTTCAAACAGGGCCGGGAGTTTCTCGCTCAACGACCGGTGAAACCGCTGCTCCACCGTATCCCAATCTTCCTGCAGCTCGCGCACGGAAAGGCTTTCCACGAGCAACCGACATAGGAAGAGCAGGAACCCGTAGTAGGCGTTGTTGCGGTGGAGCTTCACCCGGTTGAACAGCCGGATGTCCACCTCGATGCGCGACACCTCAGACATCCGCAAAGCGACACGGCGCGAGGCATCGGCCAGCTTTCCATCCAAGCCCGGCAGGCCGGCATAGCGGAGCAGGACCGACTTCAAGATTTGGTTCGCCAGCACGTCGGCCGTGAACACGTCGTACGTGCATACCGCGATGCCCTGGGCGAGCCTACCGGTGGCAAGTGACTGGCTGAGCTCGAGCTTGCCGCGGATGGCCGGCATGGATTCCGTCTCGGCGCGGTAATCGCGGTGCAGCCCTTGCTTGAGCAGGTGCGTGCATCCGTGGTTCAAGACGTTCAACAGCAATGCAGTATAGCCGCTGTGGTCATCGCGCTCGACCTCCGCATCGGCCTCGAAGCCCCAATAGCCCCACGCATAGCAGAGCAGGTGGTAGACGTTCGCAATCGGGATCTCGGGCGCTGCGGTCATGGCGGTCAGGCGAGCAGTTTGCGGATTTGGGCCTCCGCCTCGGCTTTGTTGTCGAACCAAAACTCCCGCAACTGCGGCCCCACTTCGTGGTCGATGATGTGCCGGTACCACTGCTGTTCCTGTCCTTTTGGGGGGTGGCAGAAATAGCTGTGGCCCACCTCGAAGCCCTCGCCCAAGCTCGGGTCATTGCGGATGGCCGCATTCAGGTCTGCCATTCTTCCGATGATTTGGTCCGCCATCGCCGCGGAAATTCCCCGCTCCACATGCAAATGCGACCGGAGCTTCGGGTTCGGCGCGCCGGAGCTTCGGACCGTGAATTGCGGCTGCACATCGAAAAACGCAAACCGCCGCCGCAAGGCGTAATCCACCAACGCCAGCGACCGATCTGCGGTGTTCATCGTGCCGATCACGTGCACGTTTTCCGGAATCCAAAACTGCTCGCCCGCTTCGCTGTACGTGAGTTCGACGGCGTGGTCAGGGCCGCGCTTGTCCGCCTCGATCAGCATCATCAATTCTCCGAAAATCTTCGACAAGTTGCCCCGGTTGATTTCGTCGATGATGAAAAAGTAATCGTGCTCCGCATCCTGCCGCGCCCGCGCGCAAAACCGGTAGAACACCCCGTCGCGGCGCTCAAACCCCTTGTCCTCGCTGGGCCGGAACCCTTGGATAAAGTCCTCGTAGCTGTAGCTCTGGTGGAACTGCACGGTGGTGATGCGGTCGGCCTCGGCGGCCCCCATGAGCGCGTGGGCGAGGCGTTTGGCTAAAAACGTCTTGCCCGTCCCCGGAGGCCCTTGCAAGATGATGTTCTTTTTCACCCGGAGAGCGGTCAGCATGGCCTGCAGCGATGCCTCGTCGAAGAAGCTGTCTGCGAGGAAGTTGAGGTCCGACTGGGCAGGGGCTTCCTCCGGCAAGCTATTCGGGGTCAGGTTGTTGAAGATTTGGTTTAGAATCTCGCGGGGCCAAAAACCCGAATGTTGGGCATCGTACTGGGAAATGTTCAACAGCGTCTTCTGTGCGAGCTGTGATTTCGATTCCCAATGCCCGGTGCGCACCCAGTCCACATCGACCCGATGTACGAGCTCACCTCCTTCAATCCACCGATATGCCGATTGCACCACACCCACCCCCAGGAACGTGTGCCGTCCCGCGGCCGCGATGACCACGTCCCCCGGCTGCATGATTCGACTGAACTCCCACATGGCCAAGGTGTGGTTGTAGTTGTTGCCGGTCCATTCCGGTTCACGGTGGGGAATGTCTTCGGCAATGGCCTCGCGGCTCCCGTAGCTGTGCAAATCAGGCCAATTGTCGTACCCGATGCCCGCAAATCCCTCACTCCTGAACTGCTCCCAGAAGCGCCCGCCTTCGCCGGCTTTCAGCAGCCAATACGTGCCCGTGAACGCCTCGGGGTCAAACGGTTTGCCGTCAATCAAAAAAACTTCCGGAGCGGGGTTGTCGGAGGGAGATGCCATGGAATCGGGGGGTGCAGTCCAGGTTTGGTCTAAAACAACGGACCAAATCCGGTGACCTAACAGGTGAAACTTCGGGTCATCATGTTGAAAATCAATGCCAAATTGCTTGCTGCTATGTTCGATCAGGGCCTCATCTGGCGCAACAAATTCTGCAATGAAGGCGTCCATCAATTCCACGTAGTGCGCATAGGCCTGCCTCGCCGGACGGGGCTTCAGGCCGACCCGCTCGCAATAGGCCCGGTACATGCTCGATTTGTAGGGTACGTGACGGCCGGGATCTAACGCAGCCCACAGAACGGACAGCGTCCGCTCGTCCTGCGAATGGGCGTCCCAATCAGGCCGGTGAGCGCGAAGGATCGCCAGGCCTTCCTGTTGGGCCCGCTCCAACCGCGCTTCGACCGGAACAGATTCGTTGAGCACGTCACGGAAAAACTGGCGTGCCCGATCCGAGTCGGTGAACAGCACATTCCAGAACGCGCTTGCCGTGGGATGCACGAGCGATTCGAACTTCAGGACCGACCGCATGGAGCTGAAATCCGCTGCTTCGAGGTCCCAATTCCGTCGAAAATCAGCGAGCACCTGCAGCTTCTCGCGCTCCTCGTTGCCGCGCTCCACCACCACCCGCTTGTACACTTCCACCAACTTCGCACCCCACGGCGCCCGCACAAATGCGATAAACCGCTCGTGCAATGCCGGCTCTGCTACGACCTGCAGCATGAAAGGCACGTGGTGGCGGTACGGGGATGATTTCATGCGCGCCCACTCGATCCGCGCAACTTCGAGGGCGCCTTGTATCCATTCGGGCCGGACGTCGTGCACAGCAGCCCTTGTTTTGACCATCTGTGCCTCGCCCTTCGCCGGTTGAAACCCGGTGGAGAGCGCGAGCGGTGGGTCGACAGGGGTGTCGGTCATCGGCTGCTGGAACCGGTGGATGCATTCTTGATGATCCGGCAACCACTCGAGGGAGTAAATGACCTGTTGTCCCACCACCACTGCAAAGCGGTACCTGCCCGCACTTCCCCTCAAACTCACCACCAACCGCGGATCATCTTTGCACGCCGTCAGTTCTTGCAACAACTCGTGGGCAAACTGAAGGCCTGCCCGCCACTCCTGCGCCGAAGGCAGCGCGAGCCACGGCGCACCCAAAGCGGGGTGCAGCACATCCAGTTCAGGCGTCAAATTCATCGGGGCGGGGGTGGCGGCATCCGATGAGATATCAAGGATAGCAAAGGCATCGTGAAAGCGACTGGATCCTTCGAGCGGTGGTCCGAGAAGGGTACTAAAACACTGTTGGGCTTCGAATAAACTATTTGGACGGAAGCGATTTTCTTGATCAAATTGAGAGAGGACCTTTAGGGCTAAATCCAGTTTAAAGACAGGATACACGTGCTCTGCGCCGTACATCGCAGCAATCTTCCATTTCACAGCAGGCCCGAAAAAAGTAGACGATTCTATGGCCTCCAGATTTGAAGATTGAGCTGCTTGGATGACAAACAATATCTCAATCCTGATAAGCTCAAATGCATCATGTGCGGTTTCCCCCAACTCGCCTGACCATGCGTACTCGCCGTCGGTTTTCCAACCGCTCCGCGGTGCTTCATTCGTTCGTTCCTTCCGGTTATACAGCTTGAACTTTAGTGAACTACCACCCTGAATACTCCCTAAACCCTTGTATTTAAACTCGAGCCAATAGACAAATGAAGTTTTCTCACGGTTCGAATACTCCTCGATAGTCATTCGCTGAACACGCTGAATAGGCCATTCTTCCAAAAAGGTGGCACGCATTGCCTCACGCTGTTCTTCCGTCATGTCGCTTTGAAAGAGTCATTCCCACACCGCTTACAAACATCCAACATTACTCACTCAAATCATCGGCCCTTCGACCTATTGGGTGATTCGGGCGTGCTCCAAACAAATGTTCCTTTCTTGAATGGTTTCGACAATCAATCGTTCTCTTTTCTCTTCGCAGCTGAACAGGCGGGTTAGGCCAGAGATCGGCAGAAAACAGGAATTTGATTCCTGAATTGTGCCAACGTCTACAACTCGACACTACACCGAGTCCAAGCACAGCAAAACAGTACATGCTCCATAATCTCAATAATCCCATTTCACATACACTCCCAATGACCATTAGGAATTGCATCTACAGTCCAGGACACAGTTTTCTACACACCGAGTTACGTTTGCCGTCTTGCATTCTCTCCAACTACAAAAACTGAGGAAAAGAACCGGAATTGCTCGCGCCTTCGGGCGCTCGCGTTCCCTCGAGGGGGGGGGAAGGCGCTCTTGAGATGTAGCTTAACCACCGCGACTTCCGTAGCTTTTCGCTTGGGACGCTCCGAAAATCACCCGGGTTCACTGCGGAATTGGATAGTTTTCAAAAGTGTCAGGCTCGAACTCTACCGAACCTTAACTTCTGATATACAGAAGTAGCTCTTCACCTCATAGGAATGCCCCAATAGGTCGAGATTTAGTCACCTTTCAACCACGTACGCCCACGGGGTTATGCGAAGAACGGCGTTATCAGCATCAAGTTCCCATCTCCCTAAAGCACTGAGAAGACCTGCTGAGAAATAGGGCCGGCACTTACCAGATTTGGGCACGAGGACAGATTGCGACGAAAAAGTCACGTCGCCTACCTTGAAGGATGGTAACCGATAATGATTGTAAACAACCTCTTTGTCTGCTTCTAAAGACAGCGTGTGTTCTGGGCGCTGCAAGTCTGAAGGGATCCAGCCCTCAGCCTCTATAACTGGCATGAGTTGGTTGTCATTCAACATGATATACACGTCTTCTATGAACAACATAGCCTCCTCCTTTTCGCCTGAAGGAAACTCCAACTCAACGAGGAAATGATCTCCTTTTCGTTTGAGCGGAATTTGACATTCAGGCTGACGGCAAGTTACCATCGGCTGTGAGGTCAAAGGATCCAAAACGACATACGAATACAAGGCACATTGAAACCAAAACTGCTCCAGCACATAGCCCTTTTCGTAATGCCAATCCGCACAGGAACAAAGCATATCCAAACTCAACGGGTGCAGCCCGGCTGCTTGTATCCCAATTGAATCTAAAAGCCATTGACACTGAGAACTGACGTCCAACCCTGTAGCGGAAGACAAATGCTGGTCAAACCATGACTCCAAGCTCTCCATGGTGGAAAAAATCAAGCTTCCAACCAGGTCCACAGGCACATCAGGATTGAA
>CAZMNI010000133.1:0-6227 GCA_964567615.1 uncultured Chryseobacterium sp. | reverse complement strand
AGCCGCCGCTGGGGACGGATTGGTGGGATGTGACGCAGCTGGACTGGGAGCGGGCCGATGCGAACGGGCTGTCGGCGGCGATGACGGATGCGTTGCTGTACTGGGTGCGGGAGGCGGACATCGACGGGTACCGGTGCGACGTGGCGATGAAGGTGCCGACGGCTTTTTGGAACCAAGCGCGCGTGAAGCTCGAGCAAGCGAAGCCGGACATCTTCATGCTCGCGGAAGCGGAGCAGGAGGACCACCACGACCGCGCGTTCGACATGAGCTACGCGTGGCATGCGCACCACCTGTTCAACGAAGTCGCGCGGCGCACGATGCCCATCGATTCGCTGCGGAACTACATGCGCCACGAGCTCGAGCGGTTCGGGCGGGCGCCGTACCGGATGACCTTCGTGACGAACCACGACGAGAATTCGTGGAACGGGACGACGTCGGAGCGCATGGGGGCGAACGGCCCGGCGATGGCGGTGGTGGCGGGAACGTGGTTCGGGATGCCGCTGATTTACAGCGGCCAAGAGTCGGGCGAGACGAAGCGGCTGCGGTTCTTCGAGAAGGACACGGTGGCGTGGGGCGGGTACCCGCAAGCCCAATTCTTCCGCACGATCAACCGGTTGCACCACGACGAAGAAGCCCTCTGGAACGGCCCCTACGGCGCGTGGCCGGAGGAAATCCCGACGGCATACCCGGCGGACGTGCTCATGTGGCGGCGGACAAAAGGCGCAAGCGACGTGATCGTGGCGGTGAACCTGTCGGACAAGCCGCGGAGCTGGGCCGTCGAATGGCCGGAAGGGACCTGGGAGAACGCGCTGGGGCACGCTCCGGCACGGCCCACGGTGACGCTGCCGGCCCACGGGTACGCGGTGTGGCGCAAGCCGGCGGCCCGATGAGTGCGGCCACGACGCCCTGCATCGCGCTCATCGCGCACGACGGGAAGAAGGCGGAGCTGGTGGCATTCGTGCAGCGCAATCTGTCGTGGTTCAAGCGATTTCGCATTGTGGCGACGGGGACGACCGGTGGGCGTCTGGCGGAGGCGACGGGGCTGGAGGTGGAGTGTTTGGCGTCTGGCCCGCGGGGCGGCGACGCCCAAATCGCAGCGCGGATCACGGAAGGGACGGTCCACGCCGTGGTCTTCTTCCGCGACCCCATGGACCGGCATCCGCACGAGCCGGACATCAACATGCTACTGAGGCAGTGCGATGTGCACGACGTGCCGCTGGCCACGAATGCTGCGACGGCCCGCTGCCTCATCGAGGGCTTTTGGCCTGCCGCATGAACCCGGACCGGGGGCGCGGGCCGTGGCCGGCCTCGAACGGGGAGGACGCGGTGCGCCGTTGGGTCGCCGCACGGCTGCGGGCGGACGCGGCGCTGGACGAGCGCGAGGCGACGTCGACGGCGGGGCTGCTGCTCCACGCGCTGACCGGCCTCGAGCGCGGCGCACGCATCGCCCGCGACCACAGCTACCGCGAGAGCGAGCTCGAACGGCTCGCGCTGCAGATGGACCGCATCGCGGCGGGCGAGCCGCCGCAGTACGTGGTGGGCACGGCGGAGTTCGACGGATTCGTGCTGCACGTCGATGCCCGGGTGCTCATCCCGCGTCCGGAGACGGAAGAGTTGGTGGCCGGCGCGGCGGGGCGGGTGCAGCCGCGGTCCGTGCTGGACGTCGGCACGGGGAGCGGGTGCATCGCGCTGGCGCTGAAGCGGCGGTTCCCGGCTGCCCGCGTCGAGGCGTGGGACGCCAGCGCAGCAGCCCTCGCCTGTGCGGCAGAGAACGCAGCGCGGCTGGGCCTCGAGGTGGACTTCCGGCTGCACGACCTGCACGCGGCGGCGCGGCCGGCCGAGCCGTTCGACCTGCTCGTCTCGAACCCCCCGTACATCCCGGCGCGCGAAGCGGCGGAGCTGGAACGGCGGGTGGCGGGGCACGAGCCGGCCGCCGCCCTGTTCGTGCCGGACGGCGATCCGCTGGTGCATTACCGCGCCCTCGTGGACTTCGCCGCGCTGGGCGGCGTGGCGCCGCGGGGCGTCGTGGCCTTCGAATGCCACCGCAGCTTCGCGGCGGACGTGGCGGCGCTGTGCCCGGCCGCGTGGGCGGTGGAGGTGGAGGCGGACCTGGGTGGGCAGCCCCGCTTTGTTTACTGCGCGCTGCCGGGCTGAGCCTCCGGGGTGCTGGAGCGGCGGGCGAGGCCCAGCGCCCGCACGACCTCGTCCACCGGCACGGCGAAGCCGATGCCTTCGACCCCTTCAGCGATGACCTTCTCCGTAACGATGCCGACCAGACGGCCGGCCGCGTTCACCAGCGCGCCGCCGCTGTTGCCGGGGCTGATGCTGGCGTCGGTTTGGAGCAGCGGCCGCTCCCCCTCCCGGCGGAAGGCGGACACGACGCCGTGGGACACCGACGCGCCCAGTTCCGGATGGTGCGGCGCCCCGATGGCGTAGGCCACCTCGCCGGCTACCGGCACGCGGGTCTCCAGCGGCACGACGGGCAGCCCCACCGAGTCCACCTGCAGCACCGCCAAATCCTGCACGGGGTGGTGCCGCACGATCCGGGCCTGCTTCGTCCCGCCGTCCGCAAACCGCACGGTGTACACGAGCGTCGAATCCTCGACGACGTGCCAATTCGTCAAAATCCACCCGTCCTGGCCGACGATGACGCCGCTGCCGTGCCCGTCCGACGCCTCGATGGTCACCACCGCCTTCGCCGCGCCCGCCACCGCCGGGTCCTGCACGGCCGACTCCGGCAGGATCGCCAGCGGCTGCCAGTCCTTGCGCCATTCTGCGTCGAAGTCGCGGCCGGGCCGGACGAGCTTCATCATCCGCGCGCTGTCGGCCACTTCGAGCGCGGCCAGCGCCAGCGCCTCGCCCACGAGGTCGCGCTCCCATCCGTCCGGATCGTCCGCCCAAAACCCCCACGGCGACCGCGTCCGCACGGTCGTCGAATCGGTGGGCAGGCCGTACGGCGTGTGCAGCCACCACCGGGACTGCGTTTGGAACGTCACGAACGGCCCCACGCGGTGCTCGAGCACCTCCTCCAGCCGCCCGCCGAGCGCGAGGGCATCGGCCGGCACGAACAGCTGCTCGGCCCCGGTGTCGAGAAACCCCTGCGCAAACAGCGTTTCGTTGAGGGCTTCGAGCAGCGGCTCTGGCGCGGCGCTCACGCTGCGGAGCGACGTCTCCTTCTCCTGTTCCTGGCGGCGGATGAAGTCGTCCATCGAGCCGTACGTGAAGATGGTGTGGTCGCGCGCGGCCACCTCGATGCGGAAGTCGGCGACGCTGACGTCCGGTTGGCCCGGGGAGCGACGCGGCAGGCGGCTGCCGGGAGCGATGGTCACCTTGCGGGGGTACAGCAGCCAAGGGCCGGAGGTGAGGGCGCCGGCGAAGCCGCCGGCCAAACCTGCAGCCACGTACGACCGCTCTTTGTTGCCGCGCTCGTACGCCAGCGAGGACTGTACCATGTAAAATCCGGCTCCTGCGATGTCGCCGAGCTTGAGCAAATTCGGCCGCCGCGGCTTCACCGGGACGGTCGACGGCGCGTAGCCCGGCCGGTCCAGCCGCACGACGTGGCCCTCGGCGTAGTTGTTTGCCTCGAGGACCGCGGTCTCGGGGCGGTCGGCAGGTACTCCCACTTCCACCTCCCAACCGACGAGCGAGTAGGTGCACGTGTCGCCCGTTTGTTTCATGTCCGGAACGCGGGCCCGGAGCACCGTGGAAGGCGTTTCTTGCGTCACCCGCATCCGCGTTTGGACCGCCCAAGGCGAACAGCCTGCAAGGAGTCCCCCGAGCACAGCCAGCGCGGTCCCGGCCTTTGAAAAGTCGTGCATCCCCATGTCCCCGAAGGTACGTCGCGGCTCCTACCTTCGGGGCATGTCTGACGCCGGAACCCTGACCGCCGGGCACCGCATCGCCGAGCTGCGGGCCCTGCTGCACGAGGCAAACCACCGCTACTACGTGCTCGCCGCGCCCACCCTCTCCGACGCGGAATTCGACGCGCTGCTCGCCGAGCTCGACGCCCTCGAACGCGCCCATCCCGAGCACGCGGATCCCACCTCGCCCACGGTGCGGGTCGGCGCCGACTTCAGCGGTTCGTTCGAAAAGGTTCCGCACACGGCGCCCATGCTTTCGCTGACGAACACCTACAGCCCGGCGGAGGTGGAGGCGTGGGTGGAGCGCGTACGCGAAGGGCTCGACGGCGCGCCGGTGCGCTTCGCCCTCGAACTCAAGTACGACGGGGTGGCCATCAGCTTGCGCTACCGCAACGGGCGGCTCGAGCGTGCCGTCACGCGCGGCGACGGATCGGTGGGCGAAGACGTGACGGCGAACGTGCGGACCATCCGCAGCATCCCGCTCGTCTTGCGCGACGGGGCTCCGGAGGAACTCGAGGTCCGCGGGGAGATCTTCTTGCCGTTCGAGGCCTTCGAGGCGCTCAACGCGGAGCGCGAGGCGGCAGGAGAGGAGGCGTTCATGAACCCGCGGAACACGGCGGCCGGGACGCTCAAAAGCCTCGACGGGCGGGTGGTGGCGCGGCGCGGGCTCGACTGCGTGGTGTACGGCTTCGTCGGGGGCGGCGGGGCGGCGGGGCATGCCGAGGCGCTTTCCATGGCGGCGGCCTGGGGCTTCCGGGTGCCGGACGGGGCGCAGCGGATGCTCGAAACGGCGACCGACGCCGCGGGTATCGTCGCGTTCTTGACGCATTGGGAGGCCGCCCGGCACGCGTTGCCGTTTGCGACCGACGGGGTGGTGGTCAAGGTGGATGCGTTTGCGCAGCAGGAGAGTTTGGGCCTGACGGCCAAATCCCCCCGCTGGGCCATCGCCTACAAATTCCCTTCCGAACGCGTCCTGACCCGGCTCGACGGCATCACCTACCAAGTCGGCCGCACGGGCGCCGTGACGCCGGTCGCAGAACTCGCCCCGGTCGTCATCGCCGGCACCCGCGTGGCCCGCGCCTCGCTGCACAACGCCGACGTGATGGCGGCCCTTGACGTGCGCATCGGCGACGCGGTCTACGTCGAAAAAGGCGGCGAAATCATCCCGAAGGTCGTAGCCGTCGAGCGCTCTCTGCGGCCCGCCGGCGCCCTTCCGCCCGACTTTGCCGCGGCCTGCCCGGCCTGCGGATCGCCGCTCGCCCGGGAAGCCGGCGAAGCCCGCGCCTACTGCCTCAACGCCACGGGCTGCCCCGGTCAGGTGCGCTTCCGCATCGAGCACTTCGGCAGCCGCAAGGCGATGAACATCCTCGGCCTCGGTGGCGAGATGGTGGACCTCCTCATCGAGCGGGCAGGCGTGGCCTCGGGTGCCGATTTGATGGAACTCCCGTCGCGGGCCGGCGATCCGGCGGCGTGGGCGGACCGGATGTGGGTGTTCAAGCCGCGCGAAAAGGCGGAGTCCCCTGAGGAGCAGCGGTTGCGGTGGGCCCAGGCGCTCGCGTCGTGGTTTGCGCGCGCGAAGACGGGCGTAGCGGCCTCGGCCGTGCCCGGCATCCTCGCCCGCGCTGCGTGGGCGCCGGAGTTCGCTGCGGCATCGGATTGGCGGGGGGTGTGGCGCATCGCGGTGGCCGGCACCTTTGCGGCTCCGGCGCTCGAAGCCGCCGCCGCCGCGGTCGACGCCCCGCACGACCTCCTCGCGGGCCCCGGCGCCCTCGATCCCGACCGGGACCTCTGGGGCCTCCCGCCGGACGACGCCGCCGCCCTCCTGAAGTTCGCGGAACGGCTGTCCCCTGCCCGCAAATTCCACCCCCGCGAAAACCTGCTCAAGCTCCTCGCCGCCATCGAAGCGGCGAAGGCGCGGCCGTTCCCTGCCGTCCTCTTTGCACTCGGCATCCGCCACGTAGGGGAGGAGGTGGCTGCCGTGCTCGCGGGGGCCTTCGGGTCCGCCGATGCGCTCTTTGCCGCCGATGAAGCAGCGGTGGCATCGGTGCACGGCATCGGGCCGGAAATTGCCCGGAGCGTGGTCGCGTGGGGCGGCCGCCCGGAGAACCGCGAAGAGCTCGCCCGGCTTGCGGCAGCAGGAGTGCAGTTGGAGTCTGCGGCACCGGCCGGGCCCGTGGGGGACGCCCTTGCCGGGCTGACGGTGGTGATCACGGGCACCCATCCGGTTTCGCGCGATGCGCTGTCGGACTTCATCCGCGCCCAAGGCGGCAAGGTCACCGGGTCGGTCAGCAAGGCCACGGACCTGCTCGTGGCCGGGGAGGCGGCGGGTTCGAAGCTCACGAAGGCCGAAGCCCTCGGGGTGCGCAT
>CAZMNI010000132.1:5804-6229 GCA_964567615.1 uncultured Chryseobacterium sp. | reverse complement strand
CTACTTCGATGACAACCAAGGCGGTTGTGGCGAAGAGGCAGCTTTGACGGTGTTGCTTGAGGGCGGGGTGACTTACTGGGTGCGGTTTGCGAACCTGGCGGGGACCTGCGGCGGGTTCGATTGGACGTTCAACTTCGCGGGTCCGCCCACCGGCTGCATGGACCCGGTTGCCTGCAACTACAGCCCGCTCGCCGAAGTGGACAGCGGAAACTGCATCTACCCGGGCGACCCCAACTGCACCGGACCGGACCTCGTAGTCGTGGAATCTGCCATCGTCAACAGTTTGAGCGTCGGGACACTGAATGTAGGGCCCAGCGACTGCTACATCCAGGAGGGCTGCCTCAACGGCTACGGCACCCGTGAGCTCGTGCGGTTCACGACGCACATCAAGAACATCGGCGACGTGGACTACTACATCGGCCCCA
>CAZMNI010000132.1:0-5794 GCA_964567615.1 uncultured Chryseobacterium sp. | reverse complement strand
CCTCGAGTGTTCGGACGGCGGAACCGCGCAGTACGGCTGCTCGAACATGGGCATCAGTGCCCATTGCGGCGACATCTACGGTTCCGGGCTGACGTGCCAATGGATCGATGTGACCGACGTGGCGGACGGACAGTACCGGCTGGTGGTGCGCGTGAATTGGGACGAGTCGCCGGACGCGTTGGGCCGCTACGAAAACGACTACGACAACAACTGGGGCGTGGTGTGCATCGCGCTGGACCGGAGCTCAGGTACGCTTGCGATGGACATCCTCGAGGATTGCCCCGAGTACGTGGACTGCGCAGGCGAGCCCTACGGCCTCGCCCAAATGGACTGCGCGGGCAACTGCAACGGCACAGCCCTCGTCGGCGACCTCGACGCAAACGGGGCGCAGCAGTACGAAGATGCCGTGGCCTACGTCGAGCACATCCTCGGCGACGACATCGCCGCGGCGCCGTGCACCGACATCGACCAGGACGGCGACATCACGGTCACGGATGCCGCTCTCATGTCCCAGTGCCAGTTTTGGAACGAAGCCCACACCCACCCGGACAGCTCGGGCGTCCATACGAAGTGCGACTTCCCGGTGCCGGCCATCACGAACCCCTTCGACACCGTTCGCTTTACCGTGGGTGCGGTGAATTGGGAGCAAGGCTACCTCGACATCCACGTGCTCAATCCGGACAACCGCATCGTGGGGTATCAGTTTACCGTTTCGGGCATGGGCATTGCCTCTGCATTTTCGTTGGCCGACCCCATCGGCTACCCCATCGAGCCCGCCCATGCGCCCGGGGGGCAGGAAATCATCGGACTGTCCTACGCCGGCGAGAGCTTGGTCAAAAATTATGTCTGGACCCCCCTTGTGCGCCTGTACTGGACCACACGGGAAGATGAAATCTGCCTTGACGCCATCGTCGATGTCGTCAACGACGAATACCACAACACGCTGACAGAAATCGTGGACGGGTGCGTCACCTCGGTCGGTGTAGCAGAGACGCTTGCAGCAGAGGGCGGTGTGCAGGTGTATCCGAATCCGTTCAGCACAACGACGGTGATGCGGTTTGTGAACCCTGCCCGGGTTCCTTTGTTGCTTGAAGTCATGGACCTTACAGGAAGGGTGGTACGCACCGAGCGGGTGCAGGGCACATCGCATGTGTTCGATCGCGGCGACTTGCCGGCAGGAAGCTACGTGTACCGGTTGACCGGCGGTGCGTCCGGCGCTGCAACGGGAAGATTCGATATCCGATGAATTGCAGCGTTCGGTACTTGCTCGCCCTGCTGGGGCTGTGCGGCGGGCTGCAGGCCCAAGTCGTCATCAACGAATTCTCGGCGGCGAACTACACGCTGGGGTTCGGGGGGGGCAACGAGGATTTCCTCGAGCTGTACAATACCGGCTCGACCGCTGTGAACCTCGCGGGGTATTGGCTGTCCGATGACCCTGCAAATCCGCAGAAATTTGAGATCCCGGCGGGCGCAAATGTCTCGGCCGGCGGCCGGTTGACAATCCTCTGCTCGGGCGAGGGGGAAGTGCCCGGGGGGCTGATGGATGGGGGGTACTTGAACACGAATTTCAAGGTGACCCAAACCGAGGGCGAGTCCATCGTGTTCTCGTCGCCCACCGGGGCCTTGATCGAGGCGTACACCTTCGGGACGGACTGGGCGCCGAACCTTGCGGACCACAGCTGGGCACGCATCCCCGACGGCTCGGGCACCTGGAAGGTCTGCACAGACCCCACCCCGAATGCGGTCAACCCCGGCGCTGCCGCGGCGTCTGTCTTCGATGGCTACGCCCCCGTCCCTGAATTCAGCGTGCCTGCAGGGTACTCCGCAGGTCCGGTGAACCTTTCGCTGACGGCGCCTGCGGGCTTCACCATCCGCTACACCACGAACGGCTACGAACCCACGTCAACCAGCACGCTCTATTCCGGTCCGATCGTCCTCAATGCCACCACGGTGGTGCGGGCGCGGTGCTTCGATACGACGGGAAGCCTCGCCACAGGCCTGACCGAGACAAACTCGTACTTCATCGGCTCCGATGCGCACAGCATCATCGTCGTCTCGGTATCTGGAGACAACGAGGAAGATGGCGAGTGGCCGGGGGGCTGGTGGGGACCGGCCGAGGAGCCCGCGCACGTGGAGTTCTTTTATCCGGATGGCTCCTTTTGGTGCGAGGCGTCGGGAGACGCAAACGAGCACGGCAACGACTCGAATGCCTATCCGCAGAAGGGATTTGACTACATCACCCGGGACCAAATGGGCCACAGCGACGCCATCGAAGCCGAGCTGTTCCATGTCAAGAACCGCGATGCCTACCAGCGGCTCATTTTCAAAGCCGCCGCGAACGACAACTACCCCTCCTCCGGCGGCGGCCACATCCGCGACGCGTATGTCCAGACGCTGAGCCATTTGGCCCAACTCCACGTCGACGAGCGGACGAACGAGAGCTGCATCGTCTACCTGAACGGCCAGTACTGGGGCGTCTACGAATACCGCGAAAAGGTCGATGACCTCGATTTCACCGAGGAGTACTACGACCAGCCGCGGCATTTCGTGGACTTCATCAAGACCTGGGGCGGAACGTGGGTCGAGTACGGGAGCGATGCAGACTGGCAGCCGCTGGTGAACTTCATCACCGGCTCGGACATGGCCGACCCTGCGAACTACGACTACGTGACCAGCGTGTACAACGAGATGAGCCTCATCGACTATGTCCTGCTCAACTCGTTCGTGGTTTGCGCCGACTGGCTCAACTGGAACACGGCCTGGTGGCGCGGCCGCCATCCCGACGGCGACGGACGCCGCTGGCGCTACGCCCTGTGGGACATGGACAACACCTTCGGGCACGGGGCAAACTACACGGGCATTCCGTCCCAACAGCCCGACGCGGACCCCTGCAACCCCGAATCCTTAGGCGACCCGGGCGGACAAGGCCACATCCCCATCTTCAACGCGCTGCTGGAGAACGAGACGTTTTGGGCCACGTACATCAACCGCTGGGCGGACCTGAGCAACACGCACTTCAGCTGCGACCGCATGCACGAAGTCCTCGACAGCATGGTGGCGGTCATCGACCCGGAAATGCAGCGCCACATCCAGCGGTGGGGGGGCAATTACGGTGGCTGGCAGGCAAACGTGCAGGAAATCCACGACTTCATCGACGACCGGTGCGCGGCTACGCTCATCGGCGGGCTGGAGGATTGCTACGAGGTGGAGGCCGTCAGCGTGACGGTGACCATCGACGGGCTGGGCGAAGTGGAGCTGAATTCAGTGGAAATCGGACCGGCGGACAGCCCCCTCTCGGCAACTTACTTTGCGGGCGTGCCCATGCAGCTCACTGCCCAAGCCACCCTGGGCATGGAGTTCATCGGATGGGAGGTGGTCAGCGGCGACGTGGTCCTCGCCGATCCGATGAACCCGGTTTGGAACTTTGTGCTGACGGGGGACGTGGAGCTCATCGCACACTTTGCTCCTGCCATGGACCCGCAGCCTGTCGTCTTCCGGGTGGAGCCGGCCGGGGCCGGTTCGATTGCGGTGGACGGCGGAGTGCTCACTGCGCTGCCTTCCACAGAATTCCTCGTAGGAAGCCACACCTTCACCGCAACGCCGGTGGACGAATGGCATGTGTTCACGGGGTGGTCGACGACTGGGCTGGGGGTCACCCCTTCGGACGTTTCGCCGACGGTTTCGTGTTTTGTGAACCAACCGGACACCATCACCGCGCACTTCGCAGAAATCGTGCACGTGGACCTCGTGGTCCGCGTGGAGCCGCCGTTTGCCGGCTCGGTGCGCATCGAAGGGGGCGTTGTGGTGGTGAACGAATGGGAGGGAGGGCTCGAGCCCATCGGACCGGTGGATGCCCTTGCTACCCCTGCGGAGAACTTCGAGTTTGTGCGGTGGGAAGGGGCGTATTCAAATCCTTCACCCGGACCGGAGTTCGCCGAGGTGGCATTCCCCGTAGAGGGTTCCGACACCCTCACGGCCTACTTCCGGCCGGTGGATTTTGCCCTGTACGTGCCTTCTGCGTTTTCGCCGAACAACGACGGGCTGAACGACGCCTTCCTGCCTGCAGGTGCAGCGTGGGGCGGAGCGAGTTACCGGTTCGTGGTCCTGAACCGGTGGGGGGAGCAGGTGTTTTCGAGCACCACGCCCGGCGAGCCGTGGATCGGACAGCACCAGGGCGCCGGGGCGCAGCATTTCGTCCCGGACGGGGTCTATGCCTTCGAAGTCACGGCCGTGGACGTGCACACCGGTGTGCCGGTGACCCGCTCCGGCTGGGTTCAGGTGGTGCGCTGAGGGCGGCGGGCAATCCACGTGTTCGCGGCGAGGGCGACGACGACGACGGCCATCCCCGCGGCCGCACCGAAGCTCAGGCGTTCGTCGAAGAGCGTGTAGCCGAACACCGCGGCTGCGAGGGCGCCGACGTATTTGAAGGGCATGACGGTGCTGGCATCGTCGCGGTGAAGCGCGACGGTCATGGCCACTTGGGCAAATACGCTGAGTACACCGATGGCAGCGGCCTCTGCCCATTCCACCGACGAAAGGGGATGCCAATCCCACGCTACGGGCAAGGCAGTCAAGGGCACCGCCACGAGGTGGAACCACAGCACCACGCCGACAGGGTGGTCCGTGTCCTTGCACCGGGTGGTGGCGACGTACGAAACGGCCGCGAAGGCGGCACTGAGCAAGCCCAACAGCCACATGTCCCACGACACGGACGGGTCAAATCCCTTGATCAGCACCACGCCTACGAAGGCGAAGGCGAGCAACGTCCACTGGATGGGCCGCGTGGTTTGGCCCAGTACGGGCCCAGCAAGCAGAAGCGTGAACACCGGACTCGTGTACTGGATGACGGTGGCTGAGGCCAGTGGGATGTGGCGCACGGTGTGGAAAAATGCTGTCAGCGAAAGCACCCCGGCGATGCCGCGGATGAGCATCCACCGCCGGTTCGTGCCGAGCACCGGCAACCGGCGGTAGGCCAAATACCCTGCCGTCACCACCAACGACAGCGCCGACCGCAAAAACACCAGCTGCAAAGTGGGCAGGTGGCGCAGGTCCTTCACGAGCACGTTCGCCACCGCGAACAGCACCACCGACCCCACCATCCAAGCAATGCCCCGGCCTGTCCCGGCCATCACATGTTGCGGCGGTATGCGCCTCCGACTTCGAAGAGGGCTTCCGATACCTGTCCGAGCGAACAGAACCGCACTGCGTCCATCAACGCATCGAAGACGTTGCCGCCTTCAACCGCCGTCTGGCGCACGCGGTCAAGGGCCGCCCGGGTTGCGGCGGGATCGGCGGCATGCAGGGCGGCGAGTTGGGCAAGCTGGTCCTGCTTTTCTTCCTCGGTGGCGCGGATGACCTCCCCGGGCACAATCGTGGGCGATCCCTCGCGCGACAGGAAGGTGTTCACGCCGATGATGGGGTACTCGCCCGTGTGCTTGAGCATCTCGTAGTGCAGGCTTTCCTCTTGGATGCGGGAGCGTTGGTACATGGTTTCCATCGCGCCGAGCACCCCGCCGCGCTCCGTGATGCGGTCAAACTCGGCCAGCACCGCTTCTTCTACGAGGTCCGTGAGTTCTTCGATGATGAACGCCCCCTGCAGCGGGTTCTCGTTCTTTGCGAGCCCAAGTTCCTTGTTGATAATCAACTGGATGGCCATGGCACGGCGGACGCTGTGCTCCGTGGGCGTCGTGATGGCCTCGTCGTAGGCATTCGTGTGCAGCGAGTTGCAGTTGTCGTAAATGGCGTAGAGCGCCTGCAACGTGGTGCGGATGTCGTTGAAGTCGATTTCCTGGGC
>CAZMNI010000131.1:5861-6284 GCA_964567615.1 uncultured Chryseobacterium sp. | reverse complement strand
ATGCGCGCGGGCTGTGTCCGACGGGGTGGCATGTGCCAACGGATGGGGAGTGGACTGAACTTGAGACTGTGCTCGGGGGCGCCTCAGTTGCTGGGGCTGCACTGAAGTCATCGTCAAGTGATGTGCCACCCTGGGACGGGACAAACATGAGCGGATTTACCGGTGTTTCAGCCGGATACAGAGCAAGTTTGGGTGGGTATTTTGTCGGCATGGGAATCGGTGGGCACTGGTGGAGTGCCACCGGGGTGAATCAATCGGCGTGGAATTTTGATGTGCAAACAGGTGTCAGCCTGCTTCGACGAGATCCGGACGACAATGGAAGGAGCGGTGAATCCGTCCGCTGCCTGAAGGACTGAGGACTGAGGACTGAGGACTGAGGACTGAGGTCGGGGGGAGGGGGAGGTGGGTGTATCTTCGGGGGGT
>CAZMNI010000131.1:0-5851 GCA_964567615.1 uncultured Chryseobacterium sp. | reverse complement strand
CGGGAGGTGTATGGGGAGATGATGAGAGTTTGAGTTTGAGTTGGAGTTGGAGATTGAGTTGGAGATTGAGTTTGAGATTGAGTTTGAGTTTGAGTTTGAGGGGGTGGTTGAAAGGTCTGCCGGCTGGGTTGGAATTGCTGATGTTTCGAGGGGGAGGTGGGTGTATCTTCGGGGGGTGCCCGGTTGATGCGGGTGCGCACGCGCCATGATCCATGATCTTTCCCGACGGCCTGGGATGCTGGGGGTGTATGTGACCGAGTTGCGGGACCGGGCGGTCCAAACCGACCGGCTGCGCTTCCGCCACAATTTGGAGCGCGTCGGCGAGTGCATGGCGCTCGAGATGGCGCGGGACTGGGCATTCGCCGAGCGCGAGATCACCACCCCGCTGGGCGAAACGGTGGGCGTGGAACTCGCGGACCAACCGGTACTTGCGACCATCCTGCGCGCCGGTCTGCCCATGCATGCCGGGATGCTGCGCATGTTCGATCGCGCGGACAACGCGTTCATCAGCGCCTACCGCCGCTACGACGAGGGCGGGCAGTTCGAGATTGCCATCGACGCGATGAGCGCGCCCACGCTGGACGACCGCCGCGTGGTGTTGGTCGATCCCATGCTCGCGACGGGGGCGTCGGTGGTGCAGGTGGTGCGGGAGCTGCACCGCTTCGGGACGCCGCGCCAAGTGATCGTGGCGTGCGCGATTGCGAGCCGCGAAGGGGTGGCGCTGGTGCGGGAGCGGCTGGGGCCGGCGGTGGAGATTTGGGCAGCGGCCATCGACGACGAGACGACGGCGAAGGGGTACATCGTGCCGGGGCTCGGGGATGCAGGGGATTTGGCCTTCGGGGGAAAGCGCTGACATGGAAGAATTTGCCGGCATCTGGGAGATCGTCCTGTGGGCGCTGGCCGCGGTGGTGAAGTTCCTCTTCATTCCGTCGGCGATGGTGGCGCGCGGGGTGGATGCGCCCACGACG
Organism: uncultured Chryseobacterium sp.; assembly: GCA_964567615.1. GTDB lineage: Bacteria > Bacteroidota > Bacteroidia > Flavobacteriales_D > Sanyastnellaceae > CAMCYM01. The sequence goes on along the minus strand of CAZMNI010000131.1, from coordinate 4,883 downwards.
GTGGCGGTGACGACGGCCGGGGCCGCGGTGGGGACCGCGGCATTTTACTACGGAGCGCGAGCGACATTCGCCGGCTTGCGGGCGCGGCGGCAGTCGGCCGGGCGGCCGGGCCGCAAGGTGTTCACGCCGCGGCGCAGAAGGATTGTAGCCATCCGCCGGCGGTTTGGCCTTGCCGGCATCCTCGCGCTCAGTGGACTGATCAGCGTGCCCGTGGCGGCCGTGCTCTCGGCCAAATACTACCCGCACGACCCCCGCATGCCGTGGGCGCTGATGGGCGCCTTCGCCGTGTGGAGCGTGGCCTTGACGGCCCTCAGCGGCGCGTTGGACTTGAACCGGCTGTTCATGAACCTGTGGCCATGAGCGACGTCGCCGACCTGTTTTTCGACCTCGACCGGACGCTGTGGGACTTCGACCGCAACTCGCGCGAGGTGCTGGAGGAGGTATGGGACGAGGCGGGCCGCGATGCCGTAGGCCGGTGGACAGGCCGGGAGGCGCAGTTCTCGGCGTTTCTGGAAATTTACGAGGAGGAAAACCTGGCGTGTTGGGCCGAGTACCGGGCGGGCCGGATGACGCAGGAGGTGCTGCGGCCGCTGCGGTTTCAGCGGGCCTTGGAGCGGTTAGGCGTGCGCAGCGGCACGGAGGGGCTCGAAGCGCTGTGCGCGGAGCTGGGCGAGGCGTACCTCGGGCGGGCGCCGTTCCGCACGCACCTGATCCCCGGCGCGCTCGAGGTGCTCGAAGAGCTCGCTGGCCGCGGCCACCGGATGTTCGTGCTGACGAACGGATTCGACGAGGTGCAGCGGACCAAACTCGACCACAGCGGGCTCGCGCCCTACTTCAGCGCGGTCTTCACCAGCGACGGGTTGGGGCTGAAGAAGCCGCACCGCGCGGCCTTCGAGGCGGTGCTCGCCGCCACCGGATCGGTGGAGCAGCATGCGGTGATGGTGGGCGACGACCTCGAGTGCGACGTGGTCGGGGCACGCGAGGCGGGGTGGCGCCAGGTGCATTTCAACCCGGACGGGATGCGGCATCGGGAGCAGATTTGGCGCACAATCAACCGGTTGCCACAACTGCTCGACCTTCCCCTCGGCCGGTAGCAACCCTGCGCCCACAACGGCCGTACCTTCCGGCCATGTCACAGGATCAGAACGCTCCCGCCCGCCCGAAGGTCAACGTCGACCTTCCCGAGGCCATCGCCCCCGGTATCTACTCGAATTTCGCGGTCATCGCCCACAGCCCCATCGAGTTCGTTGTGGACTTCGCCCAGCTCCTGCCGGGCATGCAGCAGGCCTCGATCCGGAGCCGCATCCTGCTCGCGCCGCACCACGCGAAGCAACTGCTCAACCTGCTGGCCGACAACATCCAACGCTTCGAACGCGCCCACGGTCCCATCCGCGAGCTCGGCGCCGCCCCCGGCACCGACGGCCGGGCACTCCCCCTGACCTTCAGCGGTCCGCAGGGAGAAGCCTAAGCGCGCCGCGCCGCCCCCGTCGGCCGCACCGTCCCGAGCGGCTCCCCCACCCAACCCCGCTCGCCCCACGCCCCCACGTTCGCGGCGCGCGTGGTCCGCGACCAGGTCCACATCCGGTCCGGGTGGAACCACGTCAGCCGGGCCGGGCGCCCCACGGCAATTTCCGGCACCTCGATGCCGAACACGCCGCGCACCCCCCGCGTCAGCGCCTCCACCAGCGCGTCGAGCGCGACCTCGCGCCCTGCCGCCTCGCTCAGCCCGTGGAGCGCCGCCGCAAAGCACGCTTCCGTGCCGGCGATGCCGAACGGGCTCTCCACGAACGCCGCGTCGTGGTGTTCGAGGTCGGCCGGCCGGTGATCGCTGGTGACGGCGCTCAGCGTCCCGTCGAGGACGGCGGCGCGCAGGGCGTCCCGGTCCTCGGCGGTCCGCAGCGGCGGCATCACCTTGTACAGTCCGTCGAACCCGGCACAGTCCGCGTCCGTCCCGACCAAATGCCAACACGTGGTCGCCGCCGTGACCGCCAGCCCCTCCGCCCGAGCCGCGCGGATCAGCTCACAGCCTGCGGCGGTGGAGATGCACGGCACATGGAGCCGTCCCCCGGCATACCGCAGCAGCTCGAGGTCCCGCATCAGCCGCATCGTCTCCGCCTCGTGCGGCGTGCCCATCACACCCATCGCAGTGGACACCGGCCCTTCGTGCATCAACGCCCCGGGGTTGAGGTCGGGTTCCCACGCCATCGCCAGCACGGGACGCCCCGTGTCGGCCGCATATTCAAGGGCGCGCCGCAGCAGCTCCGGGCGGGCGACGGGACCGTCGTCCGAGAAGCCCACCGCTCCGCTCTCGTGCAGCTCGAGCAAATCCGCTAACCGCTCACCGGCCCGTCCGGCCGACAGGCAGCCGAGGGGGTGGACATCGGCCGCTCCGCGGGCGGCGCGCTGCGCGAGCAACGCCAGCGCCGCCGCCGCATCGGGCGGCGGGGCCGTCGCCGGCACCACGGCCACGTCGGTAAACCCGCCGGCCGCCGCCGCACGCAGCCCCGACACCAGCCCCTCCCGCACTTCATAGCCCGGCTCCCCGAAGTCGACCGCCCCGTCCATCCACCCGGCGGACACCCGGCTCCCCGCCACCTCCCAAACCTCGGCACCGGGCGCCACCACGCCTCCCGGCGCCTCCAGCGCCGCAATCCGCCCCTCCCGCACCAGCAGGTCCACGGGACGGCGATGGAACTCAGACGACGGGTCGTGCAGGACGACGGATTTCAGGAGGATTTCCATGGGCGAAGGAGCAGCGTTTCGACGAGGAGGGCGGCTAGGGCAAGCAGGAGGAGCGGCTTCCACCAGGGGGTGCCGCGTTCGCGGGAGCGCACCGCAGCGCCGACGGATTCGGGGGAGGCTTCGACGACGTCGGCCCCCAGCCAACCGGCTTCCGCGAGCAGCGCACGCCACGCGTCGGGGGTGAAGGCGGTGGGGTCGGATTCGAGCCGGTCGTAGTTCGCGCCGACATAGCCGAGGGCGGCGGTGTCCGCCGTCACGGCCCACGCCCCGGCCGCCGTCAGCCCGGCACCGGGCACCATGCGCAACGTCCCGCCGGCGTACCGCACTTCGGGAAAGACGACCGCCGAGTCGCCGTCGAGCCTGAGGGCGATGCGGCCGAGGTCGCCGCGCGGCGACGGCAGGATCCACGGGGACTCGGAGCCGATGGTGCCTGCCAGGAGCGGCGTGGAGCGGGAGCGCTCGGCCATGCGGTAGAGCAGGGGGACCCACAGCGCGTGCCGGGTCAAATTCGAGTGTGCAGGGTCGATTGCGGCGCCGACGTAGTAAACGGAGCCGTCGCCGAGTGGCGCGCGCGTGACCCACGGGGCGCCGCCTTCGAGGGCGACGAGGACCTCTTCCGCGGCGGCGGGACGCCGGTCAAGGACCTTCCGGGTGCGCGGGAGGTCCATGCGCTGCGGCAGGGCACGGAAGACCCCGCGGAAGAAGGGGTGTTCTGTGCGCAGGGCGGCCGCGCGGTCGTCCCGCTCGACCCAAACGCCGTCGCCCAGCCCCCACGCCGCGCGGAGCGCGCGGGCCGCACCGGCCGACTCCCCGGGATCGGCGCACCACGCCACCGAACCGCCGGCGGCGGCGAAGTCGCGCAGGGCGGACGTCAGCCCCGACGTCGGGTCGGGCAGGCCGTGGACGAGGACGAGGTCGGTGCTGGCGAGGTCGTCGGGGGTGATTTGGGCCACCTCGCGCACTTCGAAGAGCCCCCCGGACGCTTCGAATGCGGCCCGGACCGCGCGTCCCACTTCGCTGCCGCCCGTGCGGAAGGCCGGCGAGACCGACAGGACGCGGACGGAGCCGACCACCTCGAAGCCGAAGTGGTACACGTCGTCGAAGCGCACCGGCGCGTCGTCGATGTACACCGCGGCCCGGTGGCGGCCCGGCGCGGCGTGGGTGAAGCGCAGCACGGTGTCCGTGGGCTGTCCGGGCGTGAGCGAGAAGCTGCCGACTGCGACCTGCTTGCCGTCTACCTCGAGCCTCAGGGGCAGGCCTTCCGCGCCCGTGGTGGCCGTGTGGCGGAGCCGGACATGCAGCGCGGCGGCGCGGCCGGCGATGCGCATGGGCTCGTCGAAGGAGACGGAGTCCACGTACACGTTCGGCGCAGCCGAAGCCGCCACCGGCACGAAGACGCAGGCGAGCGTGGTGTCGGGCGGGGTCCAACCGTCCTCCCACCGGTGGGTCGCCTGCTGCAGGTCGCTGAAGAGGTAAGCGATGCGGCGGCGGTCGGTCGATGCGCCCTGCACGTCGCGGATGCGGTCGATGACTTCGCCCGTCGTGCGGACCGCCGGTCCGGGCACGATGCCGGCGATGCGTTCGAGGGCCTGGTCGCGGGTGAGGAAGGTTTGGTCACGCGCAGAAAAGTCGTTCGTCAGGACCTGGAACCGGTCGGTTTCCTTGTACTGCTCCACGATGGCCGTGGCTTTTGCGCGTGCCGACAGCAGCAACGGCCCCTCCTCCCCCTCGGCTTCCATCGAGAAGCTGTTGTCGATGTAGAGCGAAACCGACGCGCCGTCCGGCCCGTCCGCGGCATCTCCCGCGCTGTGCGGTTCCGGCACGAACGGCCCGGCGAAGGCGAGCACCAGCGCGGCCACGGCAAGCACGCGCATCGCGAGCACCAGCAGGTGCTTCAGCCGCTGCGTCGACCGCGTTTCGTGCGTGACCGTCCGGAGAAAGCCCACGTGCGGGAACGCGACGCGGCGGTAGCGGCGCAGTTGCAGCAGGTGGATCAGGATCGGGATGGCGCACGCGCCGAGGCCCCAGAGCAGTTCGGGATGCGCGAATTCCATCGGGTGCGAATTTAGCGGGAAATTCGCGCGGCATGCCCCCTCTCCTCGACCCGGCCGTAGCCGATTTGCTGCGCGCGAAGTGCGACG
>CAZMNI010000130.1:0-6294 GCA_964567615.1 uncultured Chryseobacterium sp. | reverse complement strand
CTTTTCAACGCTTCAGAACCGGTGGACTTGCTTACGGTCAGTGCCCGGCTGAAGCAGAACGGATTCCTGCAGCTCGTGGGTGGACCGCAGGCCATCGCCCGGTTGACGAACCGCGTCGCCAGCGCGGCGAACATCGAGGCCCACGCCCGCATCATCGCCCAGAAGTACATCCAGCGCGAACTCATCCGCGTCTCGACCCTCATCACCACGAAGGCCTTCGAAGACACCACAGACGTGCTCGACCTGCTCGACGAGGCCGAAAGCAGCCTGTTCGAGGTCGCCGAGGGCAACATCCGGCGCAGCTACGAAACGATGGCGAGCGTGTTGCGCAAGGCCCTCGAAGACATCGATGCTGCCCGGAGCCGGGAAGGTGGTGTGAGCGGGGTGCCCACGGGTTTTGCGGACCTCGACCGCATCACCGGTGGATTTCAGCGGTCGGACATGATCGTCATAGCGGCGCGCCCGGGCATGGGTAAGACGGCCTTTGTCTTGTCGCTTGCCCGCAACGTGGCCGTGCAATACGAGATTCCGGTGGCTGTCTTTTCACTGGAAATGTCGGCGGTGCAGCTCGTGCAAAGGTTGATTTCGTCGGAGACCGAAATCAGCAGCGACAAGTTCCGCAAAGGCACGCTCGAAGACCACGAATACACGCAGTTGCACGAGCGCATCGGGAAGCTCGCGAAGGCGCCGCTGTTCTTAGACGATACACCGGGGTTGAGCGTGTTCGAGTTGCGGGCCAAATGCAGGAGACTCAAGGCCAGCGCCGGCATCGGTTTGGTCATCATCGACTACCTCCAGCTCATGTCAGCAGGGAACGACCGTGGCAACCGCGAGCAGGAAATTTCGACCATCTCGCGGTCCATCAAGTCGATTGCAAAAGAACTCGACGTCCCCATCGTGGCCCTGAGCCAGCTGTCGCGGAACGTAGAAACACGGGGCGGTGACAAACGGCCCCTGCTCAGCGACCTCCGCGAATCCGGGGCCATCGAGCAGGATGCGGACCTTGTGGCCTTCATCTACCGCGCAGAGTACTACGGCATTACGGAGCATCCGGACGGCATCGATACGGCTGGCCTCGGCGAGCTCATCCTCGCAAAACACCGGCACGGCGCCCTCGACACCATCAAGATGCGGTTCGTGCAGCGGCTGGCGAAATTCACGGACTACGATGCATTTGCGGCTCCGGTGTTCGACCGCGGCTCAGCGGCACCTGGCGGGGGTGGCCTCCGTCCGAATTCGGGCTTCGTCTCCGAGCCGCCGACGATGACAATGCCGTCCCGCATGAACGATGACCTGCCTTCCTCGGACGGCCAGGACTTCCTGGACCGTGCGCGGCCGATGCACGAAGAGCCGCCGTTCTGAGTGCGGTGGACCGGTTGTACCTTCAGGGCATGAGCGGAAAGTTGGTACGCAGGACAGGGCTGCTCGCCGTGGGGCTGTGGATGGCGCTTGCAGTGCGCGCGGCGCACATCCTGATTCCGATGGACGGTTCGCAGGCGAATCACCTGAAGGCCTACGGGATTGCATTTTGGGTGCTGGAGCAAGATGTGCCCATCGAATGGCTGCTCAACTACCGCGGGGGGAGTTTTCTGCTGCCCAACGTAGGCACCATCGCCACCGAATGTGTGGTGCGCGGGGTGAGCCACCAGGTCATTGCCGATGTCCAAGCGGAGGCCATCCGCGCGGAAATCGCCGACCCTGAAGTGAACATGGAGCGTGTGCGGCTTGAAGTGGTGCCGCGCATCGCCGTGTACAGCCCGGAAGGCAAGCAGCCCTGGGACGATGCGGTAACGCTGGTGCTGGAGTACGCGGAGATTCCCTACGACGTGGTGTACGATGCCGAGGTGCTCGAGGGCGGTTTGGTGGACTACGACTGGTTGCACCTCCACCACGAGGACTTCACCGGACAATATGGAAAATTCTACAAGAACTACCGCAACGCCGCGTGGTACCAGGACGAGGTGCGGACACAAGAAGCCTCTGCCCGGACGCTCGGCTTCCAAAAGGTGAGTGTGATGAAGCGAGAAGTCGCCTTGCGCATCCGCGATTTTGTGCTCGGCGGCGGATTTCTTTTCACGATGTGCAGCGGTACGGACTCCTTCGACATCGCACTGGCGGCGGCAGGTACGGACATCTGCGAATCCGTGTTCGACGGCGACCCCGCTGCGGCGGATGCACAGCGCGCCCTCGACTTCGATGCGGGGCTGGCATTTACAGACTACGAACTCATCACCGACCCCATGGTGTATGAGTTTTCCGACATCGATGCGACCGAGGACCACGTGAAATTGCAGCAGATCAACGACTTTTTCATGCTCTTCGATTTCTCAGCGAAGTGGGACATCGTTCCTACGATGCTGACGCAGAGCCACGAGCGGGTCATCCGAGGTTTTATGGGCCAAACCACCGCTTTCCGCAGCACCTTCGTGCGGCCGGACGTCACGGTCATGGGGGAGACCCGCAATGCGCGGTCTGCGAAGTACATCCACGGTGTTCTCGGCCAAGGCCAATGGACGTACTACGGTGGACACGACCCGGAGGATTACCGGCACCTGGTCAACGACCGCCACACCGACCTCAGCCTGCACCCGAACTCAGCGGGTTACCGGCTCATTCTGAACAACATTTTGTTTCCTGCGGCGAAGAAGCAGGAGCGGAAGACGTGAAGCTGGGGGGCGGTTAGGCCTTAATCATCACCGCAAGGGTGAAGAGGAACAGGCCGCCTGCACGTTCGTCGAATTGGTAGTCCAGTGCGCCTTGCGCCTTTTTTGCCATGCTCAGTAATCCGAGACCCGCACCCCCACGTGCTGTCAGGCTCCCGTCGCACAGGACCTCCACATAGCGCCGGCGCAGCTCTTCGTGGCCCATGCCGTTGACGTCTACAAGCCGTGAACGGAGTTCAGCGGCCATTTCGAAATCTACCAAGTTCCCGGCTTGGATTTGGTAGCCGAGGGGGGTGCGCTCGAGGGTCAGGAAGAGGTGGGTTTCACCGCGGTCATCAACCCAGCCGTGCCTCAGTACGTTCTCAAGGCATTCAATTAGCACATTTGCAATGCGGCGTACCTCTTTGCGGGATCCACCTGCACTCCATACCCCACGTTCCGCAAGCATCAACAACGCGTCTGACGTGGCACCGTCTAGCGAGCCTGTGTAGCTGAGCACCACATCGGTCTCCATGCTATCCGCGCCCTTCCCGTGCAGCTTGTGCTGCAGGGCTTCCAACAAAGGAGGGCGGGTCAATTCAGGCACGTTGCAGGCGTTGGTTGTCTACGAAGTTACGAAAAACATCGACGAAACAACGCATATTGCTCACAAAAGCCACATGTGCGGTTGTTCGTCACAGGGGTAAACATAGTTCACTTTCAGTGTATTAGGTACACAGCGCCCCGCGACTTATTCACCGAGTTGTGAATACTTCGCGGGGCTGTAGCGTGGTATTTGGATGCGGATGGTCTCAGTCACGCGGCCGGCGTACCGTGCGCTCGGGCACGAGAAGCACGCCTTCTGGAGTGCGGATCATTTCATAAAACAAGGGATGCAAGTAGTTCAACGTCCGCGGGAAAGGACGTTGCTCAAAACGGCACCGCCACACGGTCAAGGCCAAACGCTTGAGCGTAAACCACGCGTGGGTATTGAACCCGTCCGGTCGGGAAAACTGCTCGATCCACGCATGGGCATCGGCGAGGGTCCGAACCGAGGACGGGGCCTCGAGGGCGATGGGGTTGAGGGGGATGGACATGGCCGTAGGGGTTTGAACACCACAAACGAACACAGCCACTCCGCAAAGGATTTACGCAGTGAATTTTCGGCAAAAAAAATCAGCGGTACTGCGCAAGCGCCGCTTGCAACGCCTCGGCAATGCGGTCCCGAAACTCCGGGGGGGATTCGACCACTACGGCCGGCCCGAGGCCCAAGATGAACTGTACGAACTCAAAGCTGGGCGTGACAGTGAACCGCGCTTCCCACTCGCCCGGCGCGCGTTCCCGCAGCTGCTGCGAGGGATGGGCCGGAAGAGACTGAAGGTAGCGGGCTTCGACCGGGGTGCACCGGAGTACGACGTCGAGGGGAGGAGCGGCGAGGGTGGTGATGCCGAAGCTCGAAGCGAAGTAGGTGCGGCCGTCGAAATCAGGCCTGCGGCTGAACCCAGTACCGGTGGGCACGACGGAAGCAATGCGGTCGAGTCCGAAGGTTCGGAAGTCCCCGCGAGCAGCTTCCCAGCCCACGACATACCAGCGGTTGCGGTATTCCTTGAGCAGGTGCGGGTCGAGGAGGTGGGCAGCAGCCGGACTGCCGTCGAATTTGCGGTAGGCCAATTCGACCGTACGCCGTTCGCGGATGGCCTCGAGCAGCGGTGCCAGCCATTCCGGTCCGTGCGGCGCCGGGGCAGATTCGAACGCTACGAGGTCTTCGAGGCCGGCGGTGTCGAGGTTCGGGGCAATCGAGAGCCGGTCGGCAATTTTCGAAATGGCCTCGCCGAACTGACTGAAAATGGGCACATCGCGGAACTGCACCAGCGTCCGCGCAGCAAACCGGATGGCATCGAGTTCGTCGTCGTTCAGGTGCAACTCGGCGATGGTGTAGTCCGGTTCTGTGTAGTGGTAACCGCGGTTGAGCCGGCAAAAAGCGATGGGCGCATGGAAGCCGAGCTCCGCCTCAAACCGCATGGCATAGAGGTCTTTCTCGATGGTAGACAGGCTGATACGATCGCCGCCTCCGTCGCCGTACAGGGCTTCTTCGCAGGCCTCGCGCAAGTCCTCTTTCGTCGGGTACGGCCGCGCGCTGTTCGTGAGGCACCGGTCGATGATCCGGTAGCGCAGAAGGGCGTACTTGTTTGCAGGCATGCGAGTTAGCCGATTGCAGCAGTGAGTGCGGCCAGTGCGGATTCCACCCAGCGCGCAGCCGCAACCGCCGCCGGGAGTACGACCAGGGCAGGCAGCAAATCTGCCATCCGAAACGTCCGCACGCCGACCAAATCCAACCCGAGGGCGACCAACAAGATACCGCCCACCGACGAGAACTCGGCGGCGGTCGCGGGGTCCATTTGGCCTCCGGCGGCCGCGAAGGCCGCCGTGAGCGCCCCCTGCAGCACCAGCACCCCCGGCGCTGCCCACAGCACCCCCCGCCCGAACGCGGCCGCAAGGAACGCCGCCGCGATGCCGTCCATCGTGCCCTTCACCAGCAACACGCCCGGCTCTCCGTGCACACCGTCTTCCATGCAGCCGATGACGGTCATCGACCCCGCGCAAAAGAGGACCATCGCCTTGAGGAATCCGCCGCCTGCATCCGCCGCCGCGTCGCCTGCCCACCGCCGGGAGAGCGCGTCCAATCGCCGCTGCACCCCCAACGCACTGCCTAACAAAATGCCCACGAAACAGGCGAAAAAAACCGCCAGCGGCTGCTGCATCCCCGCCACCATCCGAATCCCGAGCCCGAGCGTGAACAGTCCCGCAGCTAAGAAGGCGGCATCTTTCCCGGTGTCCGTCAGCCGTCCGCGAAACGCCAATCCCACCGCGGCTCCCAGCGCCACGGCTCCTGCGTTGTACAGCGTCCCGACCATGGGACGAAAGTACACCTCACTCGTGCGATCCGAAGTGCAGGCCCACGGTCACCGCTCCGACGTTGTTTTCCAGGTCGCCCTCGAAGAACGGGAGCATCGGCACCTCCACCACGAGGGAGACGTGCTTGAACCCCGCTTGAATCCGTCCGGACGCGGCGAATCGGTTGACGCCGAAGCCCTTGTACTTTTCTTTCCAGTCGCCTCCGACCGCGTCCTCGTAGACGCGCACGTAGCTGCTGTAGAGCTTCACGCCGCCGACGATTCCCGCAGCGAGGTGGAAGCCCTCGCCGGCCGTTTTCGATGTGTGCAGATCCAGCAGCAATGGAACGCGCACCCAACCGGCCCGCAAGGCGTGGCGCCGCATGTTGAGCGAGTCGACGGCCACGGTCCCGAGCCCCGTGGTGGCTGCGGCATCGGCGAATGTGAGTTTTACGCCGTCCTCGACTCCCACCCGCCACAGGTCGAAGCCGAAGCCCGTCGTCAATCCGAAGCGCTCGCCGATGAGCTTCGCGCGGTATTCGATGGGGTTCAACTCCATGCGCCAATTCGACCCGATCCGGTCGTCCGCCAGGGACCATGCCGCGGGGGTTCCCCATTCCGACACCTCTGGCAGGCCAGGTTCAAGGGCGCTTGTCGACGTGTAGAAAAGCCCCGTTCCGAATGAAATGCCCTTCCAAAGTCCACGGATGCCCTCGTCGTCGTCATCGCACGAGGAATCGTCTCCGATGGAGAGTTCG
>CAZMNI010000129.1:0-6335 GCA_964567615.1 uncultured Chryseobacterium sp. | reverse complement strand
CACCACTTCGCCCGCCGGATCTTCCAGCCGGCCCGCACGCCGTGAGGCGGGCCTCAAGGGCAGACGCTGGTGCGCGGGACACGGAATCCGCTGCTATCGCCAAGCGGAACATTCGACGAACACCGAGGGTGCGGCAGTCGTTGGAAGCCGGAAACAACGTGTACCTCCGCGGTTTCGGCAGCTTTGTAATCAAGACGCGCGCCGCGAAAACAGGTCGCAACATATTGGCGAAGAAGTCCATCGAAATTCCAGCTCACAACATCCCGTCGTTCAAGCCTGCGAAGGAGTTCATGGACACGGTGAAGTCGAACGTCAAAGTCGGCTGATTTCGCATGACGCGGGCAGGTTGGGCGCTGGCGATAGGGGGCGTGGCCGTGGTGGCCGCGGTGCTCTTGCTTCCGCGCAAGCCGGGTTCCGCTGTTTCTGCTGAAGTGCCCGTTGCAGATTCGCTCTCATCTGACCCGGTGGACCGTGCTGTGGCGCTTGTCAATGGCGACAATCCGATGGCCGGAATCCAGGCATTGCGGGATTTGGCGAACGCCGAGCCGCCGAATGTGGATGCCATCGTTTGGCTGGGGATTTTCAGCATTCAAAGTGGCCAAAAAGACAAGGCGCGGGAGCATTTTGCCCGGGTGTTGACGTTAGAGCCCAGCCACACAGAAGCTACGTGGCAGTTGGCGCTGCTTGACATGGAGGAGGGGCGATACGACGCAGCGGTGGTGGGTTTTGAAGCCTGCATGGCAGCGGATTCCTCCTATGCAAATGGCCTTTTTTTTACCGCACGTTGCTACGAAGCAATGGGCAATACGGAGGGGGCGCTCAACCGCTTCCGCGAGTATTTGCCGTATGCACCGGACACCGCAGTGGCCGCTCGCGTGCGTGAGATGATTGCACGATTAGAAACCGGCCGTGCCGGATAACCGATTAAACCTTGAGCCATGCCCAGTGGTAAAAAACGCAAGCGCCATAAAATGGCCACGCACAAGCGGAAGAAGCGCCTTCGCAAGAACCGCCACAAGAAGAAGTAATCCGGTTCCGGGGGGTCTTCGGACTCCCCGGATCGGTTCTGATCCGATCCGCGCGTGAGCAAGGAACTAGTGATCAATTCCACCTCGAAAGGGGTGGAAATTGCCCTGCTCGAAGACGGTCGACTTGTCGAACTTCATCGGGATCAAGGGTCTACGGACTACGCGGTCGGGGACATCTACCTCGGCCGGGTCAAGAAAGTACTGCCCAGCTTGAACGCTGCCTTCGTGGACGTGGGCCACGAAAAGGATGCGTTCCTGCATTTTTTAGATCTGGGCCCGCACTTTCAGACCCAGCAGAATTTTGTCAAGCGGGCCATGGCGGGCAAGTTGGCCACGTCGGATTTGGCCCACTTCCCGAAAGAGCAAGAAGTGGACAAAAAGGGCAAGTTGAAAGACGAGCTTTCGTCTTCGCAACTCGTTCTTGTCCAGGTTGCGAAGGAGCCCATTTCGTCGAAAGGACCGCGGCTCACCGCAGAAGTGACCCTTCCCGGACGGTACCTGGTGCTCGTGCCGTTTAGCGATAAAATCTCCATGTCCTCCCGGATCAAGGGGGAGGCAGAGCGGAACCGGCTGCGCAAGTTGATGGCGGATATCCAACCGCCGGGCTTCGGCGTCATTGTACGCACCGTTGCTGAATCGAAGGGTACAGCGGAGCTCAAGGGCGACTTGGAGGACCTTGTGGCGCGTTGGGCAGAGCTGCACAAGCGTCTGAGGCAAGCAAAACCGGGCAAACGGGTACTCGGAGAGCTGGATAAAACCAGCACCGTTCTGCGGGACGTTCTCACCCCGGACTGCACGAGTATCCGGGTGAACGATCCGCGCATGGCGGACGATGTGCGGGTTTACTTGCAGAGCATTGCCCCTGAAAAGGAGAGCGTGCTCAAGCTCAGCAAGGAGCGCGACCTGTTCGACGCCATGTCCATTCACCGCCAAATCAAAGCGGCGTTTGCCAAGCAGGTGATGCTCAAGAGCGGCGCGTACTTGATTGTGGAGCAAACCGAGGCCATGCACGTCATCGACGTAAACAGCGGTGGTCGGAAATCCGGGGCGAAGGATCAGGAAGAGAATGCCCTCATGACAAACCTCGAGGTGGTGGACGAGGTGGCGCGCATTCTGCGCCTCCGCGACCTCGGGGGTATTATCTGCATTGACTTCATCGACATGGCGAAGCGTGAGCACAACAAGCAGCTCACGGATGCCTTGAAAGCGGCCATGAAGGCGGACAAGGCGAAGCACAACATACTGCCTCCCAGCAGGTTCGGTGTTGTAGAGATGACCCGCCAGCGCGTTCGCCCCGTCGCAGACATCGCCACCACGGAAACCTGTCCTTCCTGCAACGGGACAGGAACCGTGGGAGCATCGATTCTCATCACCGACCTGATTGAGAGCAGCATCGGCTACCTCACCTCCGCAGAAGGCCAACGGAACCTCACCCTCATGGTTCACCCCATGGTGGAGGCGTACATCGTTCGCGGGTGGTGGACTTCCATCCTCAAGGGGTGGAGGAAGAAATACGGCACTTCCATCAAGGTGGAATCAAATTCTTCCATGGAATTGATGGAATACAAGCTGTTCAACCAACTCGGCGAGGAGCTCCTTACCTGAGTTCTTTCGGGCGGCACAGGAAGTGTCGCACGATGGGACGGCTGACGGTTTCCCGGTCAAAGGCATCTGACGCGGAAGCATAATCCACCAGACGACCGTCTTTGAAGAGGATGGGGATGCCTCCGGGCACGTAGGCCGTGTTGTCCACCGTGCCGCCGAAGACGACGAACTCGGCTTCCTCCCGTGACCAGCCATAGGCCTGCTCTACTGCAGACAGCCAGTAGGTTACCTCGGTCGCAGTGAACGGCTCCGGCCTCAGGTCGATGCGAAAGAGCGCTCTGGAAAGCAGTCGGCCGGCAAGGAGCGCGAGGACAGGATCTTCGTGCCGCTGCCACACCTTCATGGCTGCAAGGATGTCGCTGTCGTCCAATGCACAAAAGGCATCCAAGACCTCTGGATCTGCGAAGAACTGTGCACGGTCGAGTTCTCCGGAAAGAAAGGTCGCAAGGGAAGGTGTGGCAAACACGTGAACGCCCCTTCGGGTGAGCAGGGCAGCCCGGCGCAGCATGTGCATGAGCATGTGCTCTGCACTCAGCACAGTCCGGTGTAAGTACACCTGCCAGTACATGAGTCTCCGGGCGACGAGGAACTTCTCGATGGAGTAGATGCCCTTTTCTTCGATGACCAGCCGGTTGTCGACCACGTTGAGCATCTTGATGATGCGTTCACTTCCCACTTTGCCTTCTGCGACACCGGAGTAGAAGCTGTCCCGTGCGAGATAGTCCAGCCGGTCCATGTCGAGTTGAGACGACACCAGGTCGTGAAGAAATCGCCGGGGGTGGTGGTCGTTGAAGATGGAGATGGCGGTATCGAGTGCGCCTCCGAGGTCTTCGTTGAGCCGGGACATGATGAGCGCAGACAGGTCCTCGTGGTGCACACCGGCCACGATGCTGTGTTCCAGGGCATGGCTGAATGGACCGTGGCCGACATCGTGGAGCAAAATGGCCATGCAGGCCGCTTCGTCTTCCTCAGGGGAGATGGAGATGCCCTTGCTGCGCAGCACGTCGATGGCCTCTTGCATCAGGTGCATCGCACCGACGGCATGGTGGAATCGGTTGTGTACGGCACCGGGATACACGTAATGCGACAGGCCCAGCTGCGCAATGCGGCGGAGGCGCTGCATGTACGGATGGTCCATCAAGCGCAGGGCCAGCGGATGGCGAAGCGCAATGAAACCGTACACCGGGTCGTTGATGATTTTGGGCGAGCGGGCGGATGCCATTCTGACCGCAAGATACCGGTGCCTGCCCGCCCGCCGACCCCTACCTTGCAGCTGCGCTAAGAAGCTTTGCACATGAACCGTTCGCCGCACATCCTTTGGGCCGATGACGAAATCGACCTGCTTCGGCCGCATATCTTGTTCCTTGAGGCCCGCGGGTACATCGTGACGGGAGTGAATAGCGGTGTGGAGGCCGTTCAGGAAATCACCTCGAATCACCTCTTTGACATTGTATTCCTCGACGAACAGATGCCGGGAATCGGAGGCATTGAAACGCTCCACCGCATCAAAGCGGTGCGGCCGCACTTGCCAGTAGTGATGATTACGAAGAGCGAGGAGGAGCACCTGATGGAAGAGGCCATCGGCTCGAAAATCAGCGATTACCTGATCAAACCGGTGAATCCTAACCAGTTGCTCCTGGCGCTGAAGAAGCATTTGGACGAGCGCAGGCTGGTGTCTGAAAAGGCCATGTCCGCGTATCAGCAGGCATTTCGCGACCTCGGCATGCGGCTGGGAAGTCGGCTCGACGCCGCTGCTTGGACGGACCTGTATGGCGAGCTCATCGGGTGGAAACTCGAACTTGAGGAGTCCGAGGATACGGGCATGCGGGAGGTCCTGGACATGCAGTTTGCGGATGCTGAACGGCAGTTTGCGCGCTTCGTCGAGTCCCATTACGGAGACTGGATTGCACATCCCGAAGCCACGGCGCCGGTGCTTTCTCATCGCCTGCTGCCGGAACGGTTGCCGCGGACGGTGGCGGAGGCAGGTGACCGGCCCGTGTATTTGGTGGTGGTGGACAACCTTCGGTGGGACCAATGGCGCATGATCGAACCGCTTCTGGCGGACCGCTTTCGTGTTGCCCGCAGCGAACCGTACTTCTCCATTTTGCCCACCGCGACACAGTATGCGCGCAATGCTTTGTTCGCCGGTATGACCCCGGCGGAGATTGCGCGGGTGTATCCGGACCTTTGGGTAGAGGAAGAGGCGGAGGGCAGCAAGAATGCGCACGAAGGCGAGTTGTTTGCCCGGTTGTTGAACCGACTCGGGATTGCAGGCAGAAACGGCTACCACAAGGTGGCAAACGTCCAAGCAGGCAAGCGCCTTCTCGAAGGGTTTCACACAACCCGTTCGAACGCCATCACTGCCGTGGTGTACAACTTCGTGGACATGCTGTCCCATTCCCGCACAGACATGGAAGTGATCCGCGAACTCGCATCCGACGAAGCGGCATACCGTTCACTGACCTTGTCGTGGTTCAACCACAGTTCGTTGCGGGAACTGTTCGACGCCATGGCGGCCACAGGGGCGCGCGTGGTGGTGACGACGGACCACGGAACCGTTCCTGTCGATCAGCCAGTGGTGGTGCGCGGGGAGCGCGACACAAATCCGAACCTGCGGTACAAGGTGGGACGCAACCTCGGGTATGCGGCGGCGGATGTTTTTGAGGTGCGGCACCCAGACCGGTTTGGCCTCCCACGGCCGCACGTAAGCAGCGCCTACATTTTTGCCCGAGGACGGGACTTTTTCGTGTATCCGAACAACCAAAACCACTTCGTTCAGCTCTACCGCGACACGTTCCAACACGGGGGCATTTCGCTGGCGGAGGTCATCGTACCGTGGGTAGAGCTGGAGCCGCGATGACGTGTGTGTGGTTCCGGGAGGCCGTTTCCGAGTCCGATTTGCCTGCAGTTGCAGCGGAACTTGCTGAGGTGCTTGCGCGGCTGACAGTGGAGTGCAGCGTGGTCGCCTTGGATGGGGAGATGGGAGCCGGCAAAACGACCACCGTTCGGGCGCTTGGCGCGGTGTGGGGTGTGGAAGACGAGGTGGCCAGTCCCACGTTTGCTTTGGTGCACGTATACGGGACTCGGGCCGGCAGAAAAATCTACCACATGGACCTGTATCGGATTGAAAACGAATCCGAAGCACAGGAAATCGGCCTGCTTGAGTACTACGACGGTCCGGACCTCTGTTTGGTCGAGTGGGCGGACCGTGCGGCCGGTCTTCTGCCGCCGGAGTCGCTTCGGCTGCGAATCGGGGTGGGGCCCGACGGCAAACGGTCGCTGGAACTCCTCGTTCCGTAGGTCGGATTGTGTATTTTCGGCTGCGATGGAGGAATCCCGCATCCGATCCCTGGCACGCGAGGCCTCGCTGCTCCCCGCAGAACAACTGCTCCAAGTGCCCGTCCGGGGAAGCGAACTCGTCATCGGAATCCCGAAGGAGCACAGCTTGCAGGAGAAGCGCGTCGCACTGGTGCCGGAAGCCGTGGCGCTCCTCGTCGCCCGCGGTCACCAGGTGTTGGTCGAAACCGGTGCAGGGAACCAGTCGCATTACACCGACGCCGACTACAGCGAGGCCGGTGCGCGCATCGTGTACGACCGCAAGCAGGTGTTCACCACGGGCATCGTGATCAAGGTGGAGCCGCCTTCGCTGGACGAAGTGGAGTTGATGGGCATGCGCCAAACCCTCATCAGCGCCCTCCAGCT
>CAZMNI010000128.1:0-6389 GCA_964567615.1 uncultured Chryseobacterium sp. | reverse complement strand
GTGAAGACGGGGAAGGACTTTGTTTGGGTCGACCGCCAACTCACCCGGCTGAAAGGCGGGGACAACCACGACGTGCAACAGGGCTGGTTCATTTACACCGAGCCGTATACTTCGGACCAGCAATTCCTGCTCCCGCATCGCCTGAAGATGCGGGATTCCTTGCTTCGGCAATGGGTGCCGGGCCCGACGGACGGCGCGTACATGACGACGGAAATGCGGTCCGTTCCGCGCCTCGAAGAGCTGGCGTTCAACGGCCAGTATGCTGCAGAAATCCGGGGACTGTGGCGCATGGAGAACGACTACATGGGCGGACCGTTCTGCAGCCTGACGGTGTACGATTCGTTGCGGGCTCGGCTGGTGACGGTCGAGGGCTATGCCTATGCGCCGTTTTTTGACAAGCGGGAGTATGTGCGCCAAATCGAAGCCGTCGTTCGCTCGCTGGATTTGACGCCATGAAGTGGTGGGTGGGGGTTGCGTTGTGCGGTTGCTGGGGATGTGCCCCGCAACCGTGGACGGGAGCGGCCTCGGTACGCGCGGTGCAGGCAGTGGGGACGGAAGAGGCCTGGTTTGCGGGTTCGCATGGGGTGTTTGGGTGGTCCGAGGATGGGGGGCGATCGTGGCAAGTGGACAGCGTGCAGGCCGAAGACGGTTCGCGCCCCGAGTTCCGTTCCCTTGCCGTGACGGCAGAGGCTGTTCACGTGCTTGCTGTGGGCCGCCCGGCCCGGTTGTTCCGTTCGGTGGACCGGGGGAGGACGTGGTCGGTGGTGTACCGCGAGGATGCGGACGGCGTGTTTTACGATGCGATGCGGTTTCTCGACGACCGCACAGGGCTGGCGTGGGGCGACCCAGTGGGCGGTTGCATGTCCGTTTTGCGTTCGGAGGACGGTGGCGCGACATGGACGAAGTTGCCGTGTGCAGACCTTCCCCCAGCACTTCCCGGAGAGGCGGCCTTTGCGGCCAGCAACGGCAACATCGCAGTGCAAGGGGATTCTGTGTGGTGCGCCTCGACGGCGCGGGTCTGGATTTCCGGGGACCGGGGGCAATCCTGGGAGGTGGTCCCTACCCCCATCGCGGCAGCAGCTCCGATGCAAGGGCTTTTTGCGCTTGAGTTTTTCGGCGGTGGGCGGGGCATCGGGGTGGGCGGCGACTGGGAGCATCCCGACGACGCCACCGCGAGCAAGGTGGGGACGTGGGACGGAGGCCGTACCTGGACCGTTCTGACTCCGGGGGAGGGACCGGGGTACCGGGACGGGGTGCGGGCGGTGCCGGGCACGACCGGGCCGGAAGTTTGGTCCGTTTCAGCCCGCGCAATCACCCGATCGGCCGACGGCGGCAGCACCTGGGAGCAGGTAGAAGCCCCGGTCCCTGGCGCCTTCACCGTGGACTTCAGTTCAGACGGACGGCGGGCCTACCTCGCTGGCAAAGGATTCGTCCTCAGCATGCGGCGGCCTCGGTAAGCCGTTGTGGACTATTTTCGCCGCATGAACGATACGCCCATTTCCGACGGCCAATACGTCGAAGTGACCTACATCCTCCGCGAGGAGGGCCCTCAAGGAGAAGAACTCGAAGTTTGCGGCGCGGACGATCCGTTCGGATTTATCGTCGGCAACGACGAAGTGCTGCCTGCATTCGAAGCCATCATGCGCGGGCTGAAGCAGGGCGACACGTTCACGTTCCGGCTCGGTGTCGACGAGGCCTACGGACCAGAGGATGAAGAGGCGTTCGTGGAACTGCCCAAATCCGCGTTCCTCGTGGACGGCGAACTCGACGAATCCATCTTCGCCGAGGGCGAAGTGGTCCCGATGGAAACGGAGGATGGCGAAGAGGTGCTCGGCATCGTGACCGAGGTGCGCCTGAATACGGTGGTGGTGGATTTCAACCACCCGTTCGCCGGGCTGGACCTGCACTTCGAAGGCAAAGTGGTGCGCGTCGGCGAGGCGCCGCCCTCGATGAATTGATGCGCCGGTAACGGCGAGTTCATGCAAGGTCCGGAGATTTCGGAACCTTGCATCCTGTACCTGTTCCTTCCGCCGTGGTGTTTGACCTCGTCGGGGCCGTTTTAGGCGGTTCCGAGTCCTTGGGGCGCGCGTGGGTGGCAGCGTTTCGATCGGCGGGATTGTGCGTGGATGCAGCGGCGGCGGAGGACATCCTCGGGGTGTGCGATGTAGCCGGAGCGCTTGCGGTGTTCGCGTCCCATCGGCCTGCCCGTGCTGCGGCACCGGAGGAAGTGGCATGTGTGTGTGCGGCATTCCGCAAGGAGTGTATTCGGCTGTTCCGCCACGGAAGCGGGCGGTACCTGACCCCGGGCTGGGAGCGGACGGTGAAGGCGTTGCGGGAACAGGGGATTCCGGCGGCGGCAATGACGTACCTCGACCGGGGGACTGCGCTGGAAATGTGCGCTGTGAACGGGCTTACTGTTCCGTTGGTCTCGGTCACAGATGCGGCCGATGGGCCGCGGGAGACGGGGCTCTTGCATGCGGTTTGCCGGGAACTCGAGGTGGATGCAGCGGCGGTGTGGGTTGTGTCAGACAGTCCGGCGTGGCTTGCGCGGAATCCGCATGTGCATGCCATCGGGCTCGATACCGGGTGGGCCGATCCCCTCGGATTTTCCCGGCTCGAACAGGTGGTGGCCGTGGTGGAAGATGTGGACGACGTGCTCGACGTGCTTTCGCTGCGCAGGCGGCGGGTTGAGATGGAATAGCCCCCTACCTTCGGGGCATGGGCCGAACGGAAATCCAGGAGCTCGGAGAATTCGGGCTGATCCGGCGGGTGACGGCGGACATGCCGCGCCGCCAACCTTCGACGCTGCTGGGCGTCGGCGACGACGGGGCCGTGATCGATGCGGGCAACAAGCGCGTCGTGGTGAGCACGGACATGCTCTGCGAGGGGGTACACTTCGACTTGTCGTATGTGCCCCTGAAGCATTTGGGCTACAAGGCCGTGGTGGTGAATTTGTCGGACATCTGCGCCATGAATGCGCTGCCGACGCAGGTGCTGGTGTCGATGGCGCTGTCGAACCGGTTTCCGGTTGAGGCGGTGGACGAGTTGTACAGCGGAATTCGTCGGGCCTGCGAAGTGTATGGGGTCGATTTAGTAGGGGGAGATACGACATCGAGCAGGGCGGGATTCGTACTGAGCATCACGGCGATCGGCTTGGGTGACCGGGATGCCTTGGTCACGCGGTCCGGGGCGCGGTCAAACGACTTGCTGGTGGTTTCCGGGGATTTGGGCGGGGCCTACATGGGCTTGCAGGTGCTGGAGCGGGAGAAGTCGGTTTTTCTGGAGGCCCCTGCGGTCCAACCGGACCTCGAGGCGCACGCCCTGATTCTAGAACGCCAGCTGAAACCGGAAGCCCGGGTCGATGTCGTGCGGGAATTGGCCGAGCTCGGATGCCGGCCGACGTCGATGATCGACGTTTCGGACGGACTGGCTTCGGAGGTGTTGCATTTGGCCACAGCCAGCGGCTGTGGAGTGCACCTTTACGAGGACAAATTGCCGATCGACCCGCACACGTACGAGACGGCGCGTGCGTTCGACCTCGATCCGACGGTGTGCGTGCTGAGCGGCGGCGAAGATTATGAACTGCTGTTTACGGTGGCCCAAGAGGACTATCCGAAGGTGCGCAATCACCCGAAGCTCAGTGTCATAGGGCACATGACGGGGGATGTGACGGAGCGCATTCTTGTCACTCGGAACGGGTTGCATGTGCCGTTGACGGCGCAGGGATGGGACGCGTTGCGCCAGTGAGATGTGCGGATTTGCTGCACTCTTCGGGCTAGAGTCGTTCGGCGGACCGGAAGGGGCCCAAAGTCGGATGGAGGCCATGCTCGGTGCCCTGGCGCATCGGGGACCCGACGGCGAAGGGGTGTTTTGCGACGGCGAATGGGCGGTGCTGGGACATCGGCGGTTGAGCATTGTCGATCGGACCGAAGCGGCTGCCCAACCTTTCCGCGATGCCCTCAGCGGGGACGTGCTGGTGTTCACCGGGGAAGTGTTCAACTACAAGGAGTTGCGGAACGAGTTAGCAGGTTCCTGGACGTTTCGGTCAGAAAGCGATACGGAGGTGGTCCTTGCGGCACTCAGGCGGTGGGGGACGGACGCGCTGCACCGGTTCAACGGAATGTGGGGGCTCGCTTGGTGGCAGGCGGCAGACCGAACACTCTGGGTGGTGCGCGACCGGTTCGGGGAGAAGCCCGTGGTGTGGGCGGAGGTGGGTCCGACGGTGGTAGTGGCCAGCGAGGTGCGGGCAGTTCTTGCTTCCGGCTTGGTGGACCGCAGGCTTGACGCCGGCGGCGTGGCAGATTTTCTGCGGTACGGCACGGTGCATAGCCCGGCGACCTTGGTGGCGGGGGTGCGGTCGCTGCCTCCCGGGGGGCTGCTGCGGATCACCGACGGCGGGGTGGAAGAGCTCAGGTGGTGGGACACGGCCCGTGCAGCGCGCGGCGTGGCGCCTCCAGCGGATACCGCGGAGCTGCACCACCGGATCCGGGCACATTTTGTCGATGCTGTGCGGTTGCGCACGCGGGCGGATGTGCCGGTGGGCGCGTTCCTGTCCGGGGGCATCGATTCAGCTGCGGTGGTAGGCGCCATGGCGGCACACGGCCCGGTGGTGACGTTTACGGTGGCCTTGGACGGGTCGCCGCTCGACGAGGCAGAGGCTGCGCGGGCCACGGCGGCACATTTCGGCACGGAGCACCACGAAGTCCGGCTGGACCCGGAGACGGTCCGGGAAACCGTCCCCGACGCGGTGGCCGCGGAGGATGTGCCGACGGGGGATGGATTGAATACGTATGCAGTGGCTGGCGCGGCACATCGTGCGGGCATCGTGGTGGCGTTGAGTGGATTAGGTGGGGATGAACTCTTTGCCGGGTATCCCGTGTTTTTGCGGTCGCATTTGCTGCTGCAGCGCCGGTGGATCGGCTCGTTTCCGAAGGGCTTGCGGGAACTCGCAGGAGACATGTACAGCGCGTGGCGGCCGGAGCCCTCGGTCCGCAAGCAAGCCGCTGTGCTCGCGGGCGATTACTTCGACCTCGAACATACCTACCCGGTGTCGCGGGCGATGTTCCTTGAGCGGGAGGTGCGTGAGCTGTTCCCGGCTGCGGCGCGGGTACCCAATCGGGTGCACACGTTGCTGCTGGAGGCGCTCGACCCGGCGGGCGATGGCTTTCGGCTGCCCTTCCTTTCCAAGGTGAGTTTAGCGGAGTTGGCCACGTATTGCGCGGATGTGCTGCTCCGCGATGCCGATGGGATGGGGCTTGCGCAGGGGGTGGAAATTCGCGCCCCGTTTCTCGATGTGCGCCTGGTGAGTGAGGCTTTGGCCGCCCCGGATGCGGCTACCTGGCCGGTACCGCCGAAGCGGTTGCTCGTGGAATCCCTCGGCGACCTGCTGCCCCCGGGCGTGGCCGGGCGGCCCAAACAGGGATTCCGGCTTCCCCTGGCCGACTGGATGCGCGGTCCCCTGCGCGACTACTGTGCCGCCGGCATCGCACACAGCGCAGGGCTCGACGGCCTCTCCGCCCGCGCGGTGGAGCGGGTGTGGACGACGTTCCTCAGCGGCAGTCCGCGCTGGAACGCAGAGCGGGTCTGGTTGCTGGTGGTGCTGGGGCATTGGACGGCGCGCCATGGGGTCCGGTGAGCGCAGGCGCATCCTGTTGGCGGCGGATTGGTATCCTCCGGCCTTTCGCGCAGGCGGTCCGGTGCGGAGCGTCGCCCACCTCGCCGCTCTGCTGGCCGACGACCACGACGTCTTCGTGGTCACCGGCACCCACGACCTCGGCAGCCAGGAGCCGCTTCCCGGCACGGGCGGCGGATGGCAGGAAGCCGACGGCATCCAGGTCCTGCGCCTCGGCCCCTCCGATCGAACCGTGGCCCGGTGGCGCGCCCTGCTCACGGAGGTCCGCCCCCACGTCCTTCACCTGAACAGCCTGTTTTCACGGGGCTTCACCCTCGCCCCCCTCCGGGCCTCCCAGGGATGGGCCGGCCTCGCGCGCATCCTGGCCCCCCGGGGCATGCTCAGCCCGGGCGCCCTCGCCCACAGGCCCCTGAAAAAACGGCTCTTCCTGGCCTGGGCACAGCGCGCTCCCCGCTTCAGCGGCGTGCGCTGGCACGCCACGTCGGAGCAGGAAGCCGAGGACATCCGCCGGCACTTCGGCCACGCCCACATCGACGTCGCCCCCAACCTCGCCGGACCGCCCCCTCCCCCCCCGCCTCCCCGCCCGGCGCCGCCGTGGCGCGTCGTGAGCCTCGGTCGGGTCCACCCCGTGAAGAATTTGGGCTTCGCTTGCGAGGTGCTGGCGGGCCTGGGCCGGCCGGTCCGTTGGGACGTGGTGGGGCCGTGGGAGGACCCGGCTGAAGTGGCCCGGCTTCAAGCGGCCGCCCAAGTAGCCGGC
>CAZMNI010000127.1:0-6464 GCA_964567615.1 uncultured Chryseobacterium sp. | reverse complement strand
TGGGGCGGAACGAATTTCCAGCTCGACGGGGAGTGGGAAGGAAAAGACGACGGCTCCGTTTCAGATTTGGTCGGCGACTGGAACCGCGCGTTTGCAGCGGGCGAGATTCAAGTGGTGATGTGGCCGAATCCGGCCACTGCAACGGCCTCTGTAGAAGTCGCCGCAGGCATCGTGGGCATGCACGTCATGTCGGCCACCGGCGCGACGGTGCTTTCAGAGCAGTTCACAGAAACGACGCGCGTGGCGCTGCCCACCGCTGCCTGGAACCCCGGAACCTACATCGTGCGCATCCTGACCGGTGATGGGGAGGTCGCTCAGCGCCTCCTCCAGGTCGTGCATTGATCTTCGGACTGGGCCTGCAAGAAAGGGAAACGGCCTGCGGGCCGTTTCTTTTTCTTTGTGTGGGCGAATGGAATCGAAGTGACTGAACGTGAATACGATTTGCTCGTGCGCTGCCGGAAACGCGACCGGCGTGCCCAAAATGCGTTCTACCAAGAACACTTCGCGTACCTCATGAAGCTCGCGCTGCGCTACGCCGTCAACCGGGACCAAGCGGTGGAATGGGTCAACCTCGGCTTTGCGCGCATCTTCGTCCAGCTGGACAAGTTCAATCCCGAACTGGAATTGCATCCGTGGATGGCCACCGTCTTGCGCAACATCATACTCGATGAACTGCGCAAAGAAGGCCGCCACCGCAAGCACACTGCTGAACCGCACGTCGAAGAGTTCCGCGAGTTCGGGAGCGACGATCCGCCGCTCGGACAAGGTGAAGAGTTCGAGGAGCAGGTCCGCCTTGCCCTTGAGGCGCTGCCTGCTATGACGCGGCGGGTGTTTAACTTGTATGCCATCGAAGGGTTCCGCCACAAAGAAATTGCTGAGATGCTACGTATACCCGAGGGCACGTCGCATTGGCATTTCAGTGTGGCGAAAACACATTTGAGAAAAGAGCTGAAAACGAACTGGATAGACGCATGAGCCGCCACGACATGGATCCGACAGCGTTCCGCCCTACCGATTGGGAGGCTGCGGAGCGTGTCATCCGGCGGGCAGAAATCCGGTCCGACGTCCGCAAGTGGTCGCGGCGTGTGGCGCCGTTTCTCGTGGTGGGGGCCGTGCTCGCGGGCGGTCAGATGGGCTTGATTCCTTGGCCCGCGCAGGACGCGGCGACGACTGCTACTGCGACTGCCCCTGCGACTGCTCCTGCGTCAGGGCATGCGGTGGAGGGTGAGCGGACGGCCGCTGTGCCGGCGGAAGCACCCGCAGCAACGGATGCGGCTGTTCCCGATGCCGGCGCGGAGCGGAGTTCTGGGGTCCACGTCGGTCAACCCCGCAGTGCAGCGGGTGCCGTTGCGGCCGTCACGCGGGCGGGAAACGCTTCGCGCACCGCACCTGCGGCACGGCGTGCGGGCGGAAGCAGCGGGGATTCTTCCGCAAGTGCCGATGGGTTCGCTGTCCCGGAGGCGGTCCCAGCGTCAGCAACCGAAGCATCCCCGCGGAAAGGCGACCTGCTTCAAGGGTTGGTACCGATAGGGTTGAGCAGGAACCAGGCACGGCCGGTGGGCAGATTCAACTGGCAGGATGCATCCGCGCCGGCGGAATCCGGCCCCAAATGGTCGCCGCGGCTTGCGTTCAGCCCGCTCGATGCGTCGTGGTCCATGGGGCTTGAGCGGGCAGTGGCCGGCGGTCGGGTGGCGCCGCAGTCAGGACTGCGGGTCTGGGGCGAGGCGGGGTGGGATCGGGCACGGATGACGGCTGCGGCGCGGGAAGATGTAGGCGTGTTTTCGTACGCCACGGTGGACCATGTGGCTTCAAGCCGGGACGCGCTCTTCGCTGCGGCAGGGTGTGCGGTCGAGCGGACCCTCGGAAACGATGTGGCCGTCGCGGTAGGGGTGCAGGCGGGGTATGTCCTCGCACGTCGGGTGACGGTGCGCACCACGGAACCTGCGGGAGGGGTGGAGACGGTTTCCGGTTGGGGCCAGTTAGAAGGGGTGTCGCGCACGCTGGCCGGCCCGGTTCTGCGGGTGCATTGTGACCGCTGGGAGCACCTCCGCGTCGGGGCGGAAGTGGGCTACCGGATGGCCGTGCCGGAGACAGGTTCCTTTGCGTCGTTCGAAACTTCGGGGCCCGTAACGGTGCGGCTCATTTTCGTACATCGGCCATGAACAGCTGGAAGGCGCGCACGGTGGCGGCAGGGATTGCGCTGGGCAGTGCGGGTTGTACCCACTTCTCTGTGGATCCGGGCGATCCTGCGGAAAAGCCACTCTTCCTGCGTGGGACCTTGGGGGCAAGTGAGGTAGCATGGATTGCCGGGACGGAGGATTGTTCCCTCGTGACCGAGCTGGGGCATACCGGAGCGGTGGCAGTTACGGGATGTGCGTTCGTGCGGACAAATGGCGAGCGGCTCGAGCTGCGGCGCGAGGTGGTCGGGGACGATGCTGCGGCAAATGCGGCGCTGGTGGTCGGGGTTTGGCCGCTGTTGGTCAGCGACGGTGCGGAAGACGGCATGGTCCACATCCACTTTGATGGGCCTCCCGGAGATTGGGAGATCCAAGGGGATGGCGTGAGCGGGCCGTCGGAGGAGGTGTTTTGGAATGCGGACGACGAGGAGTTGCGCATCCGATTCGAGGGCGGTGGGGCGTGCAGCTGGTTACTTGACGTCCGACTCAATCCGGGCAGTTTGTGCGGCCGGGACGTGCTTCCCCACAGCATCGGTGTGGACGTGGAAGCGGGGGTGTTGCGCCTGTTTCCCCCTGCGGAAGCTCCGGACATGCAGTGGGAGTGGACGGTGGAATCGGAGACCTACACGACCACCGGGGCAACCGTGCTTGAATTGCCGTGGAGCGGAGATGACGAGGTGGACGTGGAGTGCGAGCCGGCGCCGGGGGCAGACCGGTTCGGGGAGTTTCGGATCGAATTGACGGTTCCGGCGGAAGCGGGTGGCTCCTGTGCTGCGCCGGAGCTCACGCTGACGGCGATGCTGCCGGTCACGGGCGAGGCCGGTGTGGCCGTGCGGTACCGGGATGCTGCAGGCCGGTGGTACCGGTCCGAGGGCGCGTGCGCAGTGGCGGGCGGCCAACCGGCGGATGCGTGGTTTGAAGTGCTTTCAGCGGAGGACTTCCTCACCAGCGATCAGGGGCATGCGACGCGGCGGTGCGGGGTGGTCGGACGTTTGGCCCTCTTCCCCGAAGATGGGGTCGGAAATGCGCTACTCTTGACAGTGGATGAGGGCTTTGTGGCCTTCCCGCTGCATTGAGGAGGGCCGCTCAAGGGCTTTGCATTACCTTTTCGGGCTACAAATTGACAGGCCATGCGCTTCCTTTCAGCTTCGGGGTTCTTGTGTGTTGCTTTGCCGCTCGCGCAGCTTGCGCCGCTCGCGGCCCAAACCGAACTCGTGACCTTCCGCGATCCGCATGAAGTGCGGCTCGAACGGCACACCCCCGCACCGGACGCGGCCTCTCAGCGCCTCCTGCGCGAGGCCTCCGCATGGCCTGCATACGCGGCCGCCCACGCGGGCTGGCGCTCCGTCATGGACCCCGCAACGGGCCTTCCGCACCGGGCCTTCGGTCCGGGCCAGGCCTTCCCCGGCGCCGACCCGGCAGCCCGCACCCAGGCCTGGGCCTCGGAAGTGCTCCCCGCCTTCGGCATCCCCACCGCCCAGGCCTGGCGCGTCGCCCCCGGCGCAGGGCGGCACGTCCGCGTCTTCGCCGACCAAACCGTGGACGGCATTCCGGTGATCGGCGGTTCGCTCCACGCCAAATGGGACGGCGACCGCCTCGTCGCCTGGAGCCTCGACTACTACCGCGACGCCGCCCTCCCCGCCGGCACCCCGCTCCCCATCGATGCCCTCACCGACGCGGCGGCCGCAGGCCTCTCCCTCGATCAGTGGTCCGGCACCGACGTCGGCCCGGAGCGCCTCCTGCCGCTCACAGCCGCCGACGGCACCACGACCTACCGGCTCATCCGCGAGCTGACCGTCAACGGCCGCGTCTCCACGTCGCCGCGCCGCTACCTGACGTGGGTGGACGTGCACACCGGCGAGGTGCACATGCGGGTGAACAGGATCATCCACATCGACGGCAAGGTCGCCGTCCCCGCCGATGCGGAGCGCCCGGAGCGCGTCGTCCGCCGCATGGGCATCGATGCCGCCGTCCTCGCGGTGGACGGCACCATCCGGGCCGATGTCCACACGCACTATCCATTTGAAGTTCAGGAAACTGCGCCGATGCCGCATTTGGGCTTGGGGTTTGGTGCACCGGAGGTGCATACCGATGCAGACGGCTACTTCAGCAGCCCGGCCAGCCCGGGGACTACGACGGTGACGCTGGAAGGCCGCTGGTCGCGCGTGTTCACGGCAGGCGAGACGCCTTCGACCGTCATTGATTGGCAAGAAGGCACGAACGACTTCATTCTCAACGACCTCGGCAACGTGAAGGAGCGTTCGGCGTTCTACAACGTGAACCGGATGCACGACCACATGAAGTCTTGGATGCCGGATTTCATGCAGCTCGATGAGCCGCTGACGACGAACATCGACGTGGACGGGACGTGCAACGCGTTTTGGGACGGGTCGAGCGTGAACTTCTACCCGGCCGGCGGCGGCTGCAACCCGACGTCCCTCATCGCGGACGTGGTGTGGCACGAGTACGGGCACGGCATCAACGGCCGCTTTTACGAGTCGCAGGGCGGCTTCTTCCTGAACGGCGCCATGAACGAGGGGTATGCCGACTTTTGGGCGATGTCGCTCGGCGACATCAACATCATCGGCCAAGGCTTCTACACGGACAACCAGGACGGCATCCGCCGCTACGACATCGATCCGAAGGTCTATCCCGAAGACCTCGTGGGCGAAGTGCATGCCGACGGCGAGATCATTTGCGGCGCTTGGTACGACACGCACCTGCTGATGGGCGGCGACTGGCAGGCCACCATGCCGCTGTTCCTCGACGCGTACGGCGGGCTGCAAGCGACGGCGACAAACGGCGACGAGGGCCAAGCGTTCAGCGACGTGCTCCTCGACGTCCTCCAGGCCGACGACGACGATGCGGACCTGTCGAACGGCACGCCGAACGGCCAAGCCATCGTCGAGGGCTTCGCACTCCACGGCATCACGCTCTTCAGCTACGCCGAGCTCGACCATGCCCCGGTGGAATTCGCTGCGGCTGCGGAGGACCTTGAAATCGAAGGCGACGTGGACATCGTTTTCCCGGCGTCGCTCTACCTCGACGGGGTCTACATGTGGTACCGCACGAGCCACACCGGGCCGTGGACCGAGGTGCCGATGGCCAGCGTCGGCGGCGACACCTACGCGGCACAAATCCCGGCCCAGGAGCCGGCGACCGTGGTGGCGTACTACCTCGGCATCCGCGACGACTTCGGTTACCTCAGCGCGATTTCGCCTGAAGCCGCGCACAACGTGGACTACCCGAACCTGCCGCACTTCACGCTCGTGGGCGTCGAGCAGGTCGAAGCGCACGACGGGGACGAGTTCTCGGACTTCGGAACGTGGCAGGAGGGGGTATCGGGGGATTTGGCCACCACGGGCCAATGGGAGGAGGTGATTCCGGTCGGTTCCTACGCTGAGCCGGGCGATGCCTCGACCATCGTTGCTCCGTCCATGGACCACACGGACGGCATCGCCGGCTTCTGCTTCGTCACCGGCCAAAGCCCCGGCGCGGACGCCGGCATCGGCGCGAACGACGTGGACGCGGGCCACACGACCCTGCGCTCGCCCGTCATCGACCTCTCGTCCTACGAGGATCCGGTGTTCTCGTACTGGCGGTGGTTCGCAAACGCGCCGGCTTCGGGCGCAAACCCGGCTTCGGATTGGTGGCAGGTCCAGATCTCAAACAACGGCGGCGCCACCTGGACCTACCTCGAAAACACCCTGCAACAGGACATCTCCTGGCGCCGGATGGCCTTCCGCGTCGCCGACGTGCTCGAGCCCACCGCCCAGTTCCGCATCCAATTCATCGCCTCCGACTCGACCACGGTCGGCGAATACCTCGACGGCGGCTCCCTCATCGAAGCGGCCGTGGACGACATCATCCTCTACGATTTGGCCTCCGGCAACGGGGTGACCGACGGTGAATCGGCGGCGGCCTCCGCACCGTCCGGCTTCCCTAACCCCGCCCGCGGCGCGGTCCTGCTCAGCGGCTGGCACCCGGCATCCACCCTCCGCATCCACGCCCTCCACGGCGGTCTCGTCGCAGAACTGCGGACGGGCGCCGACGGCACGGTCACCTTCGACACCGCCGCCCTGGCTGCGGGTTGCTACACCGTCACCGGACTCGACGCCGCGGCACGCCGCGCTGCGTGGACGCTGGTGGTGGAGTGAGGACGCCGCTGCGCGGCGAAGATTGGGGTTGAGGGTTGAGGACGCGGCTTCGCCGCGAGGGATGAGTGTGAGGGATGAGATGCGGCTGCGCCGCTCCACAGTGTGAGGGGTGAGGCGCGGCTTCGCCGCT
>CAZMNI010000126.1:2240-6470 GCA_964567615.1 uncultured Chryseobacterium sp. | reverse complement strand
CTGCGCGCTCGATTCGCGGATGACCTTGAGCAGGTAGTCCTTGTTTTTGCTGACGTAGGTGCGCGGGATGATGGTGTGGCCGGGGTCGTCCATGGCCGCCGTGTAGAGCTTGTTGTTCGCCTCGCGAAGACCCTGTACACTGTTGACAATGAACACGTCGTCCTTGACCGAGTCGAGGAAGTTGAGGGCCAAATTGTCCAACGGCGGGTTTGCCCGCATGAAAATCACGTCGAAGCCGGCGAGGGGGAGCATTTGGTCCCGAAAGCGGGCAGCTTTGTAAAACTGCTCGATGTTGCGCGACGGCTTCGCCCCGTCCTCGAACAGCTTGCTGAAGGCCATCGTGGTGGAATCCCGGATGGTCAGGTTCGCACCGGTGGTGAGCGCCACGCGGTGTCCGCGGCTCACGCATTCGTGGATGAGCCGGAGGGTGCTGTCGGAGCCGGGGGTGACCGACTCCCACGGGTACATGAGGAAGCAGACGTTCATGGCGTGGAATTCTCGGGGTTCGCGGGCGCGAAAGTACCTGCTTCGCGGGGTCTTCGCGTGAAGGCACGGTGAACTTGGCTTTATTTGTTGCATGAAACTTGCGAGTTGTGTGCTTTTGCTTGCCTGCGCCCTGCCGGGCGCGGCCCAAACCGCCGACACCACCTGGGTGCAGACCTTCACCTTCGAGGCCCAAAACAACCCCGCCACGGCCTACGACAGCCCCGGCCGGCGGTGGTTCAACTTTCCCGCCTCCGACAACGGCGAATCCTACCGCAAGGTCCTCATGTACCACCGGCTCAAGTGCTTCGAGGACGGTACCGCCGGTAACCTCGGCTTTCCTTGCGGCGAGTGGGATTACCTGACGTACACCTACCTCTTCGAACACACGGGCGCACTCGACTCGAACCTCGTCACGCACCCGCGCTGGAAGATCGAAGACCTCGATTTTGCGCTCGACACACTGATCCTGAACCCCTCGGGCGGGTTGCCGCACGACACGGTCCGTTCGACCTGGACGCGGCCCGTGCTCGACTACAGCGGAGCCACGTGGACGGCGGGCAATCCCGCAGCTGCCGTGCCGTGGGAGGCGGGCGAGCCGTTTGTCTCTGCCGGCGGGGCGATTGCACAGGGCGCGGCGCGGCTGCAGGCGCTCTTTACCGGCGAAGAACTGGCGGCGATGGGGTTGGTGCCTGGGCCGGTGCAGGCCGTGGAGGTGCCGTGGGACTTCGGGCCGGACAGCGAGGGGCAGCCGATGGAACTTCGCGTGAAGGGGACCTCGGCGGCGACGTTGGACGCGCTGGTGGACGGCGGCTGGGAAGTGCAAGCGCGTTGGCTGGCGGGAGAGGGGGTGAGTGCGGTGGCGCTGGAATCGCCGTGGACGTGGGACGGGGTGGAAGGACTCGCTGTGGAGGTGGTGTTCGACGAAGCCAGCGGGGTGCTCGACGGCACGACGGCGGAGGTGGCTCCGGGCAAAACGCGGGCAGCGGTGGCGGCGGGGAACTACGTGCGCTTCGACGGCGGCGACCGGTTCGAGGTCGATGCGGCGGCGCTTGACGGGGTCGGGGAGGCGGTGACGGTGGAGTTTTGGCAGCGCGGCAACGCGCAGTTTCAGCCGGAAAACTCCACCCTGTTCGAAGCCCACGGGCCGGCGGGGGAGCGGGAACTCAACGTCCACCTGCCGTGGTCGAACGGGCGCGTCTACTGGGATGCGGGTTTCGACGGCGGCTACGACCGCATCGATCAGCAAGCGACCGAAGCCCACTACGAAGGGCGCTGGAACCACTGGGCCTTTGTGAAAGACGCGGCGGCCGGAGTGATGTCCATGTATGTGAACGGCGCGTTGTTCGCCACGGGCAGTGACCGGGACAACCCCATCGGCGAGGTGGTGCGGATGCACATCGGGTGCGACGGGTGGGGCGGTACGGACTACCGCGGTGACGTGGACGGGTTCCGGGTGTGGGCGGCGGCGCTCGCCCCCGAGGTGGTGGCGGCGTACCGCAGCCGGCCCGTGGACGCTTCCCACCCGGCCTTCACAGCGTTGAAGGTGGATTTTCAGTTTGATGGGGCGGAAGGAACCGCATCCGATGAAGGCGTGTTGCATGGGAATGCTGCCCGTGTGCGGTACCGGGGAAGTGAAGCGTTTTGGAAGGAAGGGCCAGTCGAGGGCGATTTGCGTCCGGCGTTCCGGTTCGTGCAGGGGGCGGTTGCATCGGGGACGGTGAGCACCGTGCACGACCGGGCTGAGCCCGTGCCGCCGGTCAGCGTGACCGGTTGGGCCGTCGAAGGAAACGGGGTGGTGATGACCGAGCTCGGCTACGGATGGCCTGCGGGCAGCAGCACACGCACGCGGCTGGAGGACGGCACCGTGCTGGCTACCTACCCTATAGCAGGTCCTGAGACGGTGTACACACAAGAAGCCCTGAGCTACTACAGCCCGCCCTTCGAGGTCATCGAGCGGGTGGAGTTGGGTCGGTACATCACCCCCTACGGCATCGGCCTGACGCTGGGCGACGACGGCTGGGCGTGGGTGTACGATGTGACAGACTACCTGCCGCTCTTGCGCGACAGCGTGGAGCTGGAGGCGGGGAATTGGCAGGAGCTGCTGGATTTGAAGTTTGCGTTCATCCACGGGACCCCGCCGCGCGACGTGGAGCGCGTGGAGGCGTTTTGGCGCGGGTCGTACGGGCTGGCAGGGTTTGACCTCGCGGTGGAGCCCTACACGTTCACACCGGCCGCAGGGGAGGAGGGATTCCGGCTGCTGACCCGCGCAAGCGGCCACGGCTTCGGAACCGGCAACAACTGCGCCGAGTTCTGCAACAACATCCACAGCGTGCGCGTGGACGGGACGCAGGTCGACAGCTGGCAGATCATGCGGGAATGCGGCGACAACCCGCTGTATCCGCAAGGCGGCACCTGGATTTACGACCGCGCGGGCTGGTGCCCGGGCGCGCCCGTGGACACGCGCGAGATCGAACTGACGCCGCACATCAGCGGGGATGCGCCCTTTACGGTCGAGTACGATATCCAATACGATCCGCACGGCAACTACGTGATGGAGGGCCAAATCGTCGCCTACGGTCCGCCGAACTTCACGCACGACGTGGAGCTGATGGAAATCCTCGCGCCGACGAACGACAAGCTGCAGAGCCGTTGGAATCCGGTCTGCGAGGGGCCGCGCGTCCGCATCCGCAACACGGGCAGCGCGCCGCTTACGGCCTGCACGTTCACCTGTTCGGTGACGGGGGGGACGCCTGCGACCTTTGCGTGGGAAGGGGAGTTGGGCTTCTTGGAGTCTGCCGTCGTGGACCTGCCGTACTTCGATCCGGCCCTGACCGAGGGGGGCGACGAGGAGCTGCTTACATTTTCCGTGGAGGTAACTGCGCCACTCGACGGCCAAACGTCGAACAACGCCGCCTCCACCTCCTTTTACCGCGTCCCGACCTGGTCGTACACCGACCTCGACGACAACCGCATCATCGTTTGGACGAAGACGAACAACATCCCCTGGGAAACCTCGGTGCGGCTCACGGATGCGTCCGGGGACCTCGTTTGGACCCGCACCTACCCGGAAGCGAACACCACCTACCGCGACACACTCGCCCTCAACGCCGGCTGCTACCGCCTCGAAGTGCGCGACACAGACGACGACGGCCAAGACTTCTGGGCGAACGACGACGGGTCCGGCTACACCCGGGTCAAGCGCGTGGCCGGCGGCAACTTCGTCAACTTCGAACCCGACTTCGGTCGCTCGATCTCCCAAGCGTTCCACTTCGCCACGAACCTGGTCTCTGTCAGCCCGGTAGCTGCTCCAGCCGCCACGCCGGCTGCCCTTGCCGTTCACCCGAATCCCACGTCGGGGGCCGTTCGCGTTCTGCCGTCGGGCTTCCGAGCGGACGCTGCGCTCGACTGGTCGCTGGTCGATGTGAGTGGCCGTCCCGTCCTCGCGGGCCGCAGTGCTGTATACGGTTCTGACGGCCTGACCCTCGACCTGAGCGGCCTCCCCGCCGGACTCTACGCCCTCCAGGTCGTCCAAGGCGATCTGAGTGCCTCAACACGCATTTTGCGTCAATGACCCCCTCTTGCGTGAGGGTTCGTTCATAAAAAATCCTCTTTTTTTTCGGAACCACCCCCGTCTCGCATGGGGGTGGTTCTTATTTTTGGTGAAAATTTTGCGGCGATGCCCACTCCCCACCCTCAACCCCATTCTCAATCTCAATCACGCCCTCAATCTCAATCTCAACCTCG
>CAZMNI010000126.1:0-2140 GCA_964567615.1 uncultured Chryseobacterium sp. | reverse complement strand
CTCAATCTCAACCTCGTTCTCAATCCGATTCCCCCATGCTCCGCCAACACGCCCTCCGCACCATCATCGACCGCCAGCCGCGGCAGTTTGATCGCCCCGCAAACAAGATTTCCGCGTACTACGGCGAAGACGTGTTCAACCACCATGTCATGCGGGAGTACCTGACGGAGGAGGCCTATGACAGCATCATCCAAGCGATGGAACACCACACCCCGATTGACCGGAAAGTGGCAGACCAAGCGGCAGCGGCGATGAAAGAGTGGGCCATTTCCCGTGGCGCGACCCACTACACCCACTGGTTTCAGCCGCTGACCGGTTCGACGGCGGAGAAGCACGACAGCTTCATCAACCCCACTTCGGACGGCCGGGCCATCGAAAAGTTCGACGGGTCGCTGCTGGTGCAGCAGGAGCCGGACGCCAGTTCGTTCCCGAGTGGGGGCATCCGGAACACGTTTGAGGCCCGTGGGTATACGTTGTGGGATCCGACGTCGCCGGCGTTTGTTTGGGACAACACCCTGTGCATCCCGACGATTTTCATCAGCTACACGGGCTTCGCGCTCGACAACAAGATGCCGCTGCTCAAGGCGCTTTCGCGCATCGACCGTGCGGCGACGGACGTGTGCCAATACTTCGACAAGAACGTGACGAAGGTGGTGGCGACGCTCGGGTGGGAGCAAGAGTACTTCCTGGTGGACAAGGCGTTGCATGCGGCACGCCCCGACTTGCAAATGACCGGACGGGCGCTCTTCGGGGCAGCTCCGGCAAAAGGCCAACAGCTCGACGACCACTACTTCGGCAGCATCCCCGCACGCGTCAGCGCGTTCATGAAGGAGTTTGAACTCGAGGCCCACCGGCTCGGCATCCCGGTCACGACCCGGCACAACGAGGTGGCGCCGAACCAGTTCGAGTGCGCGCCGAAATTCGAGGAGGCGAATTTGGCGAACGACCACAACCTGCTGCTCATGGAGCTGCTCGACAAGGTCGCGCTGAAGCACGATTTCCGGGTGTTGCTCCACGAAAAGCCCTTTGCGGGCGTGAACGGCAGCGGCAAGCACAACAACTGGTCGCTCGGGACGAACACGGGCGTAAACCTCTTGAAACCGGGCAACAACCCGAAGACGAACCTGCGGTTTTTGACCTTCTTTGTCAATACGCTTGCCGCGCTGCACCGCCACGCGGACATCGTGCGCGCCTCGTTCGCCTCGGTCGGCAACGAGCACCGGCTCGGCGCAAACGAGGCACCGCCGGCCATCATCAGTGCGTTCATCGGCACGCAGCTCGAGCAGATGCTCGACGCCATCGAAGCCGGCATCGGCGACGGCCCGCTTTCGCCGGACGACAAGACGGCACTGAAGCTCGAAATCGGGCGGATTCCGGAGGTTTTGCTCGACAACACCGACCGCAACCGCACCTCGCCGTTCGCCTTCACGGGCAACAAATTCGAACTCCGCGCCGTGGGCAGCACGGCGAACTGTGCCGTCCCGATGACCGTCTTGAACACCATCGTCGCGGCGCAGTTGGAAGCGTTCAAGGTGGCGGTCGATGCGCGGATCGAATCCGGTGACAAGAAAGACGACGCCATCCTCAAAGAGCTGCAGAAGCTCATCATCGAAAGCAAGCCCATCCGCTTCGAAGGCAACGGCTACTCGCAGGAGTGGGTGGAGGAAGCTGCCCGCCGCGGACTTGCAAATCTGCGGACGACTCCCGATGCCCTCGAGGTGTTGACCCGCCCCGAGGTGGTGGAGCTGTTCGATCGGATGCAGGTGCTGCGTCCGGAAGAGCTGCATGCCCGGGTGGAAGTGGACCTCGAGGGGTACCTGCTCAAGCGCGAAATCGAGCAGCGGGTGCTGCTTTCCATGGCACGGAACACGATCCTGCCGGCTTCCATCGCCTACACGAGCAACTTGATTGCAAACATCCAAGGCATGGAGGCGGTCATGGGCGCGGAGGGCTTCCTCCATACTGCGGCGCAGCGGGACCTCCTCGGCCAGGTGAGTGCTGCCGTGCAGCGCGTGCATGCATTGGCCGGCGAGCTCGAGGCATTGCACCACGAGGCGGAATCGCATCCGAGTGCCCTGGAACGTGCGCGGGCGGTTTCGTATACGGTGGTGCCGAAACTCACGGAGCTCGGCGCAGCATG
>CAZMNI010000125.1:0-6500 GCA_964567615.1 uncultured Chryseobacterium sp. | reverse complement strand
TTCGACGGCACGGCTCAATTCCTCTACGCCCACGCGGAGGAGGAGCGGATGCACATGCTGAAACTCGTGCAGTTCATCAACGAGCGCGGTGGAAAGGCCGTCGTCCCGGCCATCAGCGAGCCAAACCACAGCTATTCAGGACTCCAGGAGGTGTTCGAGACGGTGCTTGACCACGAGACGAAGGTGACGTCGAACATCCACGCGGTGGTGGATTTGTGCCTGAAGGTGAAGGACTACTCGACGCACAACTTCATGCAGTGGTACGTGAGTGAGCAGATGGAGGAGGAGCGGCTTGCGCGGAAAATCCTCGACCGGCTCGGCCTTGCCGGGAACGACCAGGGCGCCCTCTACCTGTTTGACCGGGACATCGCCGGCATGGAAGGCGAGGAGGGGAAAGGCAAAGAGGCCTGAACATGTGGGCCCGCACCCTCCAGGTGCTGGGTTTGTGCGCAATCGCCTGGACCGGGTACGGCCAGGGACTGCAGGAGCCGCGCCTCGACGAGACGGACACCCGTGCGGTGATGAAGGCAAACTTCCTGTACCACTTCGCGGCAGGAAACGACTGGCCGGATGACGTGAAGCGGGGGAACTTCCGCGTGGCGGTCATCGGCAATGAACGGATGTACCGGGAGCTCGTCGACAAGTATGCCCTCAAGCCCATCGGCGCGCAGCCCCTGGAGGTGGTGCGGGTAGAGCCCGGGGCGCTGAATGGATTTTACCACATCGTCTATGCCGAAGGAACGGATGTCCGCAGATTGGCCGGGAACATCGGCAACCGTCCGACCCTTCTGGTGACCGAACGCACCGGTGCTTTGGCCGAAGGGGCGACCATCAACTTTGTGGTGCGCAACAACCGCATTCTCTATGAAATCGACCCTGCAGCCGCGTCCCGTCGGGGCGTGCTGTTAGGCAGCAAGATCTTGTCATGGGCCGTATCGAATTGACCCTTCTCCGGTGGTTCGTGGGTGGGCTCTGCCTTGTCCAGGGCTTCGGCGGAGGCCCCGCGTGGGGCCAAACTTCCGGTGCACTCCTGCGCGCGGAAGCGTTGTGTGCGGAAAGCCGGTGGGCAGAGGCGCGCACGTTGCTCGTTCAAGCCACCACCGGTCCCTCCATGCAGGATCCGCATGCGTGGTATCTCCTGGGTTTCGTTGACAAAGAGCTGTACAAGGGCTCTGAAGTGGGGCTGCCGGACGCGCCGGCCCGCGCTGCTGCGCTGGGTGCGTTTGAGCGGGCGCGCTCGCTCGGCGTATCCCAGGCCGATCGGGCGTCGCTTGAATCGGCCATGGACTACCTCGGGAGGTCGTATTTGGACGATGCCTACGCCCGTGTGCGTGGATTCCGGGCAGGCCAAGACGGGGAAGTAGAAGCCTTGTTCGGTCGGTACAGGGCAGTGGCTCAGTCCCTCGATGCCCGGGCGGATTTGACGGATGAAGAGGCCGATTTGCGGCTGCACCTCGGCCAAGCAAACGCGCTGTTGCTCGAGGCGTTGGCCGCCACGGAGGTGGGAACACCGGCGGCCACTTTGCTGCTGGATCGCGCAGTAGAACACTACAGCAAGGCCTTGCGTCTCCGTCCTGGCGACTACCGTGCGGAATACAACCGGGCCATCGTGATCTACAATTTGGGAGTACGGCAACTCAAACGCATCGACCCCGCGACTTCGTTGTTCGACCTGATGGAGATCCAGGATGCATGCGTCACCTTGTTCGAGCGTGCGTTGGTGCCCATGCAGGCCGCGCATGCGCTGCAACCGGAACGCCTGGAGACGTTGAAAGGCCTGATGACAGTGCACCGGGCGTTGAGCCAAATGGAGGAAAGCGAGCGCTTTCGCCTGGAGTTAGAGCGCGTCATCCGCACCCGGGGCGGCCGCGGCTGAGCCCGGTTCGATTCGCTACCTTGCCCCCATGCAGCTCCGCAAACTCCGTTCGGGCATCGGCGTACGCGTGGGGGCGGGTTTTGCCCTGTTCATCTGCGCAGTGGGGGTGCTTTTCTTGCTGACGCGCAGCACGTTGAATGAAAGTAGGGCCATCAGCCGACGCATTGACGGGGTGTGGACTCCGAGTTTAGAAGCCCTCGAATCGCTCGATCGGACGGTGTCGGAAACGCGGGTGCTCGTCCGCCATTGGATTGCCGTTCAATCGCGTTCAGATGACCCCGAGAAGGTCGAGTTGAAGCGGATTGTCGACGAGGAGTATTCTGCTCATTTGGCTGAAATCGAATCCCTTTCCCAAGATTGGGATGCGGATTCCCGGGCCCGTTTCGACACATTGCAGCGGAGCATTGCCCACCTGCGTGTGGTGTGTGGGGAAGTGATGCGGTTGCTTCCCGATTTCGCGAGCTACGACGATCCCTCTGCCCGGATGGAAGCCGAGTATTTTGCTTTGGAAGGATCAGAAATAGAGGCGCTTACGGACCAAATCCGCATCCAGCTCGATGGCTTAACAGCAGCCCAGACAGAACCGCTCGCTGCCTCCGCCGACCGTTTGGAACAGCTGGGCGACCGGTTGCGGTGGTATGCGGGCCAAGTCGCTCTCGGCGTCCTGGTCCTCGGAATCGGCATTGCTTACGCCGTTACGCGGTCCATCGTACAGCCGGTCCGCATGCTCAAGCGTGTGTTGCTGCAACTCGGTCGGGGAGTGCCTCCTTCCGGACCTGTGCCGGTCGGCCGCGATGAAATCGGGGACATGGCCGATGCGGTCAACCGGTTAGCCGATGGATTGAAGCGCACACGGGAGTTTTCCCTGGAAGTCGGCCGCGGGCACTTCGAAGCGACGTATGTGCCGTTAGGACCTGAAGATGCGCTGGGCCACACGTTGCTGTCCATGCGCGATTCCCTCGCACGCAGCGAGCGCGAACTCGAAGAAAAGGTGGAGGCGAGGACGCGGGAATTGCAGCAGGCAAAAGCCACCAACGAGACCATCCTGAACGACCTGCAGGGGAGCATTCGGTATGCGGAGCGGATCCAAAACACCATGCTGCCGACACCGGCTGAGCGGGCAGCCGTCTTCGCTCAATCCGCGGTGTTTTTCAGGCCGCGGAACGTGGTATCGGGCGATTTCTACTGGTTCCACACCGTCGGTCGGCACAGGATGTTTGCAGCCGTGGATTGCACGGGGCACGGAGTCCCCGGGGCGTTCATGAGCCTCATCGGGCACGATGCGCTCAACCACATCACCAAGGTTTTCGTCCAGCCCGACCGCATTCTGTACAACTTGAATCGCCGGGTAGCCGGTGCTTTGCGCATCGAGTCCGGCGGGTTAGACACCGTACAGGACGGGATGGATTTGGCCGTGGTGTCGATCGATCTCGAGGAGATGAAGTTGCAATACAGTGGCGCGCATTGCCCGTTGTACATCGTGCGGGAAGGGGCGCTGCTGCACACCTTGGCACCCGATAAGTTCTCGATTGCTTCGTTCAAGGAAGAGCGTTCCTACACGCTCCATGAAGTGGACTTGCAGCCAGGGGATGTCCTGTTTGCCGCCACCGACGGGTTTGCGGACCAGTTCGGAGGACCGGAAGGCAAGAAATTCATGCGGCATCGGCTGCGCGACCTGTTTGAACGGGTGGCGGATTTGCCGATGGATGAGATGGAGAAGTGCATCGAGGAGGCATTTGATGTCTGGCGCGGAAGGGAAGAGCAAGTGGATGACGTCCTTGTCGTGGCCGTGCGCGTTTGAACGGCTTTTTCGGCGTTATGCGGCAGCATCTTCGCCGGCACTGACTTCCCGGAGCCATTTTCGGTAGGCATTGAAAAGGCGCGAGCGGGAGACAAAGCCCACATAGCGGCCGCCATCGAGGACCGGCAGATTCCATGCTCCGCTCGCCTCAAACCGGGCCATCACTTCCTCCATGCGGTCGTTCACGTCCACCGTGTGATGTGTTTCCGCCATGACTTCGCGCACACGGACGGTGGAGTAGCGCTCGCGGTCGAACATGATGCCCCGAACGTCCTGCAGATCCACAATGCCCAGCAGGCGGCCGTCCGGAGAAACGACCGGGTGGAGGTTGCGGCGGGACCGTGCGATGGCAAGGGTGAGCTCGCCGAGGGTGGCTTCCGGGCTGACAGGGACAAAATCCCGTTCCACCTCTTCGCGCAACGACATCAGCGTCAGGACGGAAGCGTCCTTGTCGTGGGTCAGCAATTCGCCCCGTTCAGCGAGTTCGCGGGTGTAGATTGAATGGGGCATGCCCCGTTTGGCCACGACAAACGCCGCCGCAGCGGTGAGCATTACCGGTACGAACAGCGCGTAGCCGCCGCTGAGTTCCGTCGCTAAAAAAATCGCCGTCAACGGGGCATGCAGCATGCCGGCAAGCATGCCGGCCAAACCGGCGAGCACGGCGCTCGAGATGGGAAGTACTTCGTAGCCGAGCACCAGTGTCGTCGCCCCTGCAAAGCACGCCCCGAGTACCGCGCCACCGTACAGCGTCGGGGCGAAAATGCCGGCGACGCCCCCCGCCCCTACCGTGAGTCCGGTCAAAACCGGTTTCAACATCCAGGCCCCGGCCAAGGCCAGCAGCACACTCCATTGCAGGGTGAGCTCCCCGAGAAACAACGTGTTCACCTCGCCATACCCCTCGCCGTACAACCCGGGAAACGCCACCAGGGCGCCCCCGACAAGCACCCCTGCGACCGGAATGCGGACCCGGCGCGCCAGCCCTCTGCGGATGAAGCGGCTTGACTGCAGGTACAGCTGGGCGAAGAGGAGGGAGGCCGCGCCGGCCAGCAAGCCGAGCAAGACGAACCACGGAAGTTCTGCGACGCTGAAGTCCGGAAGGGCGGGCACGGCGAACAAGGCGTCGCCCGGAATCAGGAACCAAGCGACCAACAGTGACGCAACAGAGGCGATGAGCAGGGGAACCAGGCTGGCTGCGGTCAAATCGAGCATGATGACTTCGCTGGCAAACACGATGGCCGCGATGGGAGCCTTGAACATGGCCGCCAGCGAGGCGGTGGCTGCGCAGCCGATGAACAGCAGCCGCCTGCGGAACTTCCGCCGGGTTGCCCGCGCCGCCTCAGCACCGAGTGCTGCTCCGGACTGCAACGCGGGCGCTTCAAGTCCTCCCGATCCGCCGAGGCCTACGGTCAATGCACTGGTCAGCAAAGGGGAAAAGATCCAGAGGCGCTTCATGCGGCCGCGGCGTTTGCCGATGGCATGCAGGGTGGCGGGGATGCCGGGTCCGGGATGCTCGCCGGCGCAGATGAACCGGACGGTAGCGGCGCAGGCAAGCAGGCCCAGCAAGGGGCCCAATCCGATGGCCCAGTCGAGGTGGGTGGCCGCAGCTCCGGACAAGAATCCCGAGCGCAGCAGGGCAACACTGGCCTTCAGTGCAGCGGCGATGGCGCCCGCTGCAGCACCGATGGCTGCGGCCCAAACCAAGTCCGAACGCTCGGAAACCACCCACTGCGTCAGGTTTCGCATGGGACCAAGTTCGTACCTTGCTGGCGAAACCGCATAGCCATGGCTGCCCACCGCATTCTCGTGCCCTTTGACTTCACCCGCGTCAGCGACATCGCCCTGCAGCATGCGACCGTGCTGGGGAAGGCGCTCGGGAGTGAACTCGTTTTGGCCCATATCGTTCCCGGCAAACAGGACGTTCCTGAAGCGCGTCTCCGGATGCATGCCCTGTTGGACACCATCCGCGTGGGCTACCCGTCCGTAGTGGGCGTGTTGCGCATCGGCTCCATCTTCGAGGCCATCGACGATTTGGCGGTGGAACTGGACGCGCAACTTGTCGTGATGGGCACGCACGGCGTCAAGGGCATGCAGTTTATCACCGGCGGCCGCGCCTTGCGCATCGTGACGGAGTGCACGGTTCCGGTCGTCATTACGCAGGAGAAACCCTGTGGACCCAACGGTTACGACGACATCGTGGTCCCGCTCGACCTCCACCAAGACACGAAGCAAAAGCTGAGCATTGTGGCCGACATGGTGCG
Source organism: uncultured Chryseobacterium sp. (assembly GCA_964567615.1). Lineage (GTDB taxonomy): Bacteria > Bacteroidota > Bacteroidia > Flavobacteriales_D > Sanyastnellaceae > CAMCYM01. The sequence continues at coordinate 565 of CAZMNI010000125.1, read as the reverse complement.
CCATTTCAACGGTCGGGCCCACATCATTTCGCCCGCAGAGTCGGATGATTTTCTCCGAAACCAATTGCTCCGGAACATCGAATACGCGAAGATGTACTTTGAGGAGCGCGGCATCCCCTCGACCACGCGCATTTCAGAAGAGAGTGGCACAGCGTTCATCAAGGACGTCATGCGGTACGCAGCTGAGATCAAGGCGGACCTCATCAGCATCATGAACTTGCACGAAAAGAGTTTGATGGGCATCCTCGGTCCCAGCTATGCCCAACGCATCATCACAAACGAGGACGAAATCCCCGTACTGGTCATCAACCCGATCCAGACACACGTCATCCGGGGCAGTGTGTTTTCGCAGTAAAAATTGCTCGATCGGGGCAATCTGCTGAAAACGTGAATGTTTTCAGCCTGCCTGCCCTGCCCTGCCCTACCCGTATTTTGACCTTCCCACCCTCACCCTCACTCTCACTCTCACTCTCACCCTCACTCTCACTCTCACCCTCACTCTCACTCTCACCCTCACCCCCCCCCCCCCCCCCCCCCCCCCCCCCCCCCCCCCCCCCCCCCCCCC
>CAZMNI010000124.1:0-6561 GCA_964567615.1 uncultured Chryseobacterium sp. | reverse complement strand
AGTGAAAAACTCTCCCCGCACCCGCAGGTTCGGTTCGCGTTCGGGTTGTGGAACTCAAAACCCTTCCCATTCAGTCCGCCGCTGTAGCGCAGCTCGGTGCCGATGAGGTACAGAAAACTCTTCCGGTCGACCACGATGCGGACGCCTTTGTCCTCGAACACCTGGTCGCCGTCTTGCATTTGGTCATCAAAATCCAGCACGTACATCAGGCCGGAGCAGCCCCCGCCCTTCACGCCCACCCGCACAAACGCCTCCGGACCCTTGCCGTCCTGCGCAAGCAAGTGCATCACCTGGTCGCGGGCCGATTCAGAAACTGTGATCATGGTATCCCCCGTTTGGGGGAGCAAAGGTAAGTTATCTGGAACGATTCTAAACTGCAGAACGCGGAATTGCGGCCGCCTCCGCGCATCTTTGTAACCTGCCATGCGAGCAAAAGTTCAGCGCGCCGGCCTGCCCGGATCCCGCCTCACCACGGCCATCACCACGACGGTCGGCATGACCCTCACCTTGATCATGGTGGGGACCATTGCCGTCCTTGCCCTGCTCGGCCGCACCTGGGAACGCCAACTCCGCCAAGAAGCCCGCATCCAGGTCTACTTCGAAGTGGAAGGCGACACCGCATCGCTCGCGTGGGCTCAAGAGGCCCTGCGCACTGACCCGGCCATTTCGGATGCCCGCTACCTCGACCCGGAAACCGCGAGCCGCGAACTCGAAAAGGACCTTGGCGAATCGTTTGTCGACTTCCTCGGCTACGTCCCACTGCCCCCGGTGTACGATTTGACCGTGCACCCAGACCATGCCACCACAGACTCCCTTGCCGTGCTCGTCAAGCGGTTGCAGGGCATTCCAGGGGTGGCAGACGTGGTTTGGCAAGAAGAGCTGCTCGGCTCAATCGAAGCCACGCTGCGCCGGCTGTATGTGCCGCTCGGCGCTGTCGCGTTGCTGTTTCTGCTCGTCGCGGTCGCCCTCATCAACAACACCATCCGGCTGACGGTCTTCGCCCGGCGGTTCACCATCAAGACCATGCAGCTCGTGGGCGCGCATCCGCGCACCATCCGCGCGCCCTTTCTGCAGCAAGGGGCCGGTTATGGCGCCATCAGCGGACTGCTCGCCTTTGCGGTCGTCATGGGCTTGCTCGCGGTGTTCCGCGCCCAAGCGGGCAGCCTCGGCACCACGCTTGTTCCGCAGAGTGTCGCCTTGCTCGCGGGTCTGCTTGTGGTCAGCGGGGTCGGTATCGGACTGATTTCAACCACGGTGGCCGTAAACCGCTATCTGCGGAAGCGGGCGGAAGACCTGCACTGACCCACGTCCTTTGTATTTTCGCACCATGTCGTACACCCCTCCACGCCCTGAAGCGAAGGTTCCGGCGCTCGCGCTCGGCCGCTCGAACTACCTCTGGATGTTGATTTCCGTGGCCTTGGTGGTGGTGGGGTACCTGCTCATGCAGGGCGGGGCTTCGACCGATCCCAACGTCTTCAGCGAAGAAATCTTCAGCGCGCGGCGCATCACCGTGGCACCGATTGTGGTGCTGACCGGCTACGGCCTGATGTTCTACGCCCTTTTGAAGCGCCCGTGACCCTCCTTGAGGCGCTCATTTTAGGCCTTGTCCAAGGCCTCACAGAGTTTTTGCCCGTCAGCAGTTCCGGCCACCTTGAAATCGGCAAATGGCTGCTCGGGGCCGAGGAAGCGGACCTGGGGTTCAGCATTTGGGTGCATGCTGCCACCGCCCTCAGCACGCTGACGGTATTCCGCCTCGAGGTGCTGCGGCTCCTGCGTGGCTCCTGGACGGGAGAAACCGAACCGCGCCGCATGGTGGGACTGCTGCTGTTGAGCGCCGTTCCGGCGGGCATCGTGGGACTCGGGTTCAAAGATGTTCTCGAGGTGGAGTTCATAGGGAGGCCCGACCGGGTGGGTGCAGCGCTGTTCGTGACCGCCGCGCTCTTGGCCTTGACCGATGTGCATGTCCGCCGGAATCCCCCGGCCACTGCAGAGCCGTGGAGTGGGCTTCCGATGCGCCGGCGGCTGCGCCAAGTCCTTGCCATCGGACTCGCCCAAGCAGTGGCCATCCTGCCCGGCGTCAGCCGCAGCGGATCCACCATTGCCGCATCGCTTTGGGTGGGAGTTCCTCGGGCAGAAGCGGCGCGGTTCAGTTTTCTCATGGCCCTGATCCCCATAGGCGGAGCTACCCTTCTCGAAGTAAAGGACTTGCTGGAGGTCAGCGAACCGTTGACGTCCGCCAGCCACCCCGGCGCCTATGCCGTCGGGGCGTTGGCCGCCTACCTGAGTGGGCTGCTCGCCTGCACATGGATGGTCCGGCTGGTGAGCCGGGCCCGGCTTGCCGGATTCGCGGTGTATTGTGCGATTTTGGGAACTGTGGCGCTTGTTTGGGGTTGAGGCGTACGGAATTTTGAGCCCTCAACGTTTGATTACCATGCGCATTTTTCTCCTTCTCCTCGCGGCTGCATCCTTTGCCAGCTGCTCCGATGTGTCCTTTCCAGAGCCGATGCCGCTGAAGCGCAACGATCTTGAGGCATTCCCGAAGAAATGGCGCGGCACGTGGAAAGACGACAAGGCCACCTTTGTCGTCACAGAAACCACGATGACTTCCACAGAGGACGGCGAAACCTTCACCATCGGAGAGAATTTGAAGCTGCGCCGGTTTTGGGACGGGCTCGTCATGAACACAAAGCAGGAAGACAGCGGGCGCTGGGAAGTGTATTTCCTGCGCCGCTCCGGGTCAAGCATCACCGTCCACGGGTTCGTGGCGGACGACGGGCCGGTTTCAGTTTGGAAAGACGTGCTCGGAGAAGCGTGTGTAGCCGGAACTTCCGGCACCGGCGAGAAGAAGAGCTACATCCTGGCTCCGGAAAACAACGCGGCGTTCCGAAAGCTGGTGCTCAAAGGGGGAACGGTGCCCCTGGCCACGGTTCAACGGGCCGACTGAGCGGTCCACTGACGCTCCACCTCTGCCCAATTCAGACGACGCACAAACGCCGCGAGGTAGTCCGCTCGGCGGTTCTGGTAGTTCAGGTAGTAGGCATGCTCCCACACATCGATGCCGATCAGCGGGGTGGCCGATTCCCCGAGCGCACGGGCCATCAGCGGGTTGTCTTGGTTTGCCGTAGTGGTCACCTTCAGGGTCCCATCCGCCGTGCGCACAAGCCACGCCCAGCCACTGCCGAAGACCTTCATGGCAGCACCGGTCAAGGCCGTTTGCATGGCTTCGACGGAGCCGAACGACGATTCGATGGCCGCCCGCAACTCCGGGCCCGGACCGGCGGGACCTCCGGGCCGCAAGAGTTTCCAGTACAGTGTATGATTCCACGCCCCCCCTGCGTTGTTTCGCAAGACAGTATCCGACGCGGCCGCCGACACCAGTCCACAGATCCGATCCATCCCGATGCCATGAAACTCCGGGCGCTTCTCGACTTCCGCATTGAGGTTCTTCACGTAGCCCGCATGGTGCTTCGTGTAGTGGATCTCCACCGTGGCTGCGTCGATGTCCGGCGCAAGGGCGTCGTAGGCATACCCCAGCGGCTCCAACAGGAAGGGTTCAAAGCCCACCAGGGTTCCGTTTTCTGCGGCCTTGCAGGCCCAAACCGGAGCTACGGCCAGCGCCGCCCCGGCGGTTCCAGCCAACTTGATGAAGGTGCGCTTGTCCATGGGCTAAAGTTCGCACATGCAACCGCCCGCCCCCACTGACCGGCTGCAGTTTTCCCGCAAACGGCTGCTTCGCTGGGTGGCTGCTGCGGTGGTAGTGTCGGCCATCGGGGCAGGCGTTTGGCTGGTGCTGTATTCCGACGTGCTCGAACGTGTAGTGCGCAAAGAACTTGCCCGGGGCATGCAGACGGATTGGCAGATCGACGGCATCCACATCCGGTTGTGGGACGAGTTCCCACGGGTTTCTGCCGTCCTCGAAGGCGTGTACGTGGCCGGATCGGGTTCGGCGGGCGATACGCTCCTGCGGGCCGAAGAGGTGGCGCTCGCCTTCGACGCGTGGGGCCTCCTCCGTGGCCGGTATGTGCTGGAAGAGCTCGCTTTAGAAGGCGCAGAGGTGCGGTTGCGGAAAGATGCCGCCGGCCGTTGGAACACCGACGTGTGGCGGACAGATTCGGCGGCAGTCACGACGCCGTGGACGTTGCAGGACCTGCGGCTCTCGGCCGTGCGCCTCGATGTGGACGGGACCGTGGTGGACCTGCGCGAGGTCCGTGCAGAAGGGGCCTTGTCTGAGACCGGTTTGGTGGCGGAGGTAAGCGGCGCGTTTCGGCCCGTAGCCGCATGGTGGGACCCCGACGCCGAGGATTTTGAAGGCCAAACCTCCGTGCAGTACCGCTGGACGGACGGCCACTTCACCGCTGACATCGAAGAGCTTGCACTCGGAAAAGCCGTCCTCTCCGGGTCACTCCGTTGGGACAACGCGCTGCAGGCCGCGTGCACCTTCGAAGACGTGTCGCTCCGCGCTGTGCGCGCCTATCTACCGCTCGCCGAGGCAACCCGCGCTTGGAGTTCCGAGGTGCGCGTCGCCGGCGCAGCCACCCTGCACACCGATGGCCGCATCGAACTGACCGCCTCCGTACCCCCCACAGAGGTGCGCTGGACGCGCGCCGAAGGCAAGGTCCTTGAAGGAGAAGCGGGCGGTGAGCTCCGGGGCACGTTCGCGAACGACCGCTTTCAACTGGCACTTACCGAAGGCCTCCTCGAAACCGAAGGATTCCGATGGGAAGGTTCTGCCACCGGCAACGGGACCGCCTGGTCGCTTGACGGCACGGCCGAGGCCGACTTTGCTCGCTGGAACCGCGAAGCCACCGCGGACTGGATCGCGCCGACCGCACTGCCTATCACGGGCAAAGCCACCTTCCGCGGCTCCCTCGCCGGAACCTCGGCAGGTTGGGACGTGCAAGGAAACTGGAGCTGCACCGACCTCGACCTTTCGACGGCCGACCTGCCCATTTCCTGCACGGCAACCGGCGAAGTGGCCGGTGAAACGCTCCGCATTGCGAACGCCTCCATCGCCCTCGGCGACCTCCGCATCCAAGGAACAGGAAGCGTGCAAGGCCTCGCCCCCGACGCCCCGTGGGTGGCCGATCTGCGACTGAACCTCAGCCCCGGCGACTACGGCTCCCTGTTCGCCGCTGGATCGACCGGCAGCGGCGGATTCTTGCCGCCCGGATGCCGTGTCTCCCTGGATGTAGCTGGATCCAAGTTCACGTGGGGACCACTCGTCGGCGACCGCTTCCGTGCCGAATGCGTCGTCACCGAGCAGGCCATCGAGGTCAAGCGCATGACATGGGATGCGTGGGGTGGCCATACGGTGGTGCACGGGCGAGTGCAGCCGCAAGGCACGGGCCTGCAGGCGGAAGGAAGCGCGCGTTGGGACCGGATCGAGCTGAAGCCACTTTTCAGGGCTTTCGACAATTTTGACCAAACCCTGCTCCGCACCGAACACCTCTCCGGCTCCGTCTCCGGCACCACCACCGGAACCTGGCGATGGAACCCGGACGGCTCCTTCGACCCCACCTCCAGTGCGTTCGATGCAACCGTTTCCTTGCAGAACGGCGCATTGCATCGGCTTGAGGCCTTCCAAGAAATGGTCGCAGCCCTGCGCGAGGAGCGCCTCATGGCCCCGCTCATCGACCCTGCCGACCTTGCTCGCCGGCTGGAGCATGTGGTGTTCGAAGACCTCACCGCTCCGATCTCTTTCCGCGGCGGTACCATTGAAGTCCCAGAACTCAACATCGCTACCAGCGCAATGGACATCACCGTAGCGGGAACTTCCACTTGGTCCGGAACGGTCGATTACTCCATCGGATTCGTGCTCAGGGACCTGCGCAATGTCCGCGAGGATGCCATCGGTGAAGTGGCCGACGATGGACTCGGCAACCGGATGTTTATCCGCATGGTCGGCCCGACGGACAACCCCGCCTACCGATGGGACCGGGATGCCACCAAGGCCCACCGGCAGCGCGCTGTGGAACGTGAGAAATCCGAATTCCGCTCACTTTTCCGTTCCAAGAATCAATAAACCACAAGCAGTTCGACAAAACAGTATATACATTCATTTAACAGCCAAATAATGCAAACGAATGTATTTCGACTTATCTTCAGTCCGAACCGGGACCACTTAACCAAATCCCACCACGCCGGCCGGAAGTCAACGCTCCGCGTCGGCGTTTTTTGTAGGCGGCCGGTTACCTTCGTTCCATGATTTGGGATTCCGAGTTCAGCGTCCCCGAGGCGCTCGGCAACGGCATGGCCGACCTCGAAGCGGTTTGGGCCGTTTTCACCACACGCGAACCGGGCCCAGACGACTTCGACCGCCTTGTTGCGGCCGCGCGGCACGTGCACGAGCTCACCGTACTGGCGCGATTCGAAGCCGCCTCGGCGCTTGCTGCGTCGCCTGAGTTTTCGATCGACAACACGGTCGACATGGTCCTCGACAGCAACGCTGTGGACACGACGGAAAACAACACCCCGTCCCCAACCCCGTCCCCACGCTCGCTCTTCCCCCTCCTTGGCCTCAACGACCGCATTCGCTACGCAGGAGCCCTGTTCGGAGGAAAT
>CAZMNI010000123.1:0-6581 GCA_964567615.1 uncultured Chryseobacterium sp. | reverse complement strand
CTTCGTCATCGAACGCACCGGAGAACACCACCACGTCGCCGGTCAATTCCGTGTATTCCGTCGAACCTTGGAAGATGTAGGTATAATCCAACAATTGCGCACTGGTCGATTGCAGCGCCGCACACATGCAAAGCCACAAAAACCAACGAAATACCTCGACTTTCTCCATCGACAAATCGTTAACAATACTGTTGCAAACACATCCCTCGCACAAAAGTTGCCCCAACCTCAACCTCATCCTCACCCCTCCGCGGCGCAGCCGCGCCTCACCCTCATCCCTCATCCCTCATCCCTCCGCGGCGCAGCCGCGCCCCAACCCCAACCCCAACCCCAACCTCAACCTCAACCTCACCCTCAATCTCACCCTCCCTCCCCTTCCCCCATCGGCAACTCCAGCACCTCCCGGCTTTCCCGCTCGTCCAGCGTACCGACTTCACGCAACTTGCGCTGCATCACCGAGGTGCGCGTCGTACGGAGCTTTTCGAGTTCGGATTTGGCCTTGCCCAACCGGTCGTCCACCTTCTCGAGTTGTTCGCTGAATTGCGCAAACTCCGTCTTGACAGCTTCCAGGATTCTCCACACCTCGCTGCTCCGTTTCGTGACCGCAAGGGTGCGGAAGCCCATCTGCAAACTGTTGAGCAGCGCGGACATGGTGGTCGGCCCCGTCACCGTGATGCGGTACTTGCGCTGCAGCGTTTCGAACACGCCGGGATGCCGGAGCACTTCCGCGTACAGGCTTTCGATGGGCAGGAAGAGGATCCCGAAGTCCGTCGTGAACGGCGGCTCGACATACTTCGTGCTGATGTCTTTTGCGAACGACTCGATGGTGCGGGCAAGGGCTTTCTCGGCGGCGAGGATGGCGGCAAGGTCGCCGGTTTCGCGGGCGTTGAGCAGGTCCTCGTAGCCCTGCAGTGGGAATTTCGAGTCGATGGGCAGCAGGACGGATTCGTTCTCGCTCGAACCGGGCATGCGGATGGCAAACTCCACACGTTCGTTCGTGCCGGGGCGCGTGGCGATGTTCTCCTCGTATTGCTCGCGGGGAAGCAGCTGCTCGAGGATGTTGCCGAGTTGGTACTCGCCGAGGATGCCCTTCGTTTTCACGTTGCTCAGGACCTTTTTCAAGTCGCCCACGCCGGTGGCCAGGGTTTGCATTTCGCCGAGCCCCTTGTGCACGAGTTCGAGGCGTTCGCTGACCTGTTTGAAGCTCTCGCCGAGCCGCTGTTCGAGCGTGGTGGCGAGTTTTTCGTCGACCGTTTTGCGCATCTCCTCGAGGCGGCGGCCGTTGTCTTCCCGCATCTCTTTGAGCTGCTTATCAACGGTTTCGCGCACGTCCTTGAACGCTTCGAGCGCGCGGTGATGTTGGGTTTCGATCGAGCGGGCCAAATCCCCCACCTGCACCCGCACGCCTTCTGCCAGCGCCTTCCCTTGATCCTCCAGCGACGTCCGCATTTCTGCGTGCATCTTCCGCTGCTCGTCCCGTGCCCGCTGGGCCTCCTCGCTCATCTCCTTGCGGTTGAGCTGAAACTCTTCGGACAGCTTCCGCTCCATCCCATCGGACTTCCCCCGTCCCAGCAACACCACACCGCACGCCACCACCGACGCCAAAGCCGCAACCAACACGAGCACTTCCAACATTGCAATGGGATTTTACGGCAAGGTATTTCAAAACCACGGCCCCACCACCGCACCTTACCTTGCGGCCATGTCTGATGCACCCGCGGAATCCTGCCCGGCCTGCCGTTCCCCCTTCGGCTACTCCGACGGCACCTTGATGAACTGCCCCGAATGCGGTCACAGCTGGGATCCGGCGGAAGAGGCCGCGACCGCCGCACCGCCTGATGCCGCTGTCCTTGACGCGAACGGAGCGGTCCTCTCGAACGGCGACGACGTGGTCGTCATCAAAGACCTCCCTGTCAAAGGCGCCCCGAAGCCCGTCAAAGCTGGCACGAAGGTCAAGAACATCCGCCTTGTCGAAGGCGACCACAACATCGCCTGCAAGATCGACGGCTTCGGCGCCATGGGGCTGAAGTCCGAGTTCGTGCGCAAGGCCTGATGAAGTACCTTCAGGGGTGCGATGGAACAGAAGCCCCTGCTCGTCCTGATTCCTGGAATGGCGGCCGATGAACGGCTGTTCGAACCGCTCAAACTCTCCTTCGGCACCCCGCACCCGATCCGGTGGCGCTGGATTCCGGGCGCTCGGAGTTTGGCAGACTACGCGCGCGCTCTTGCCGACGAACTGCCCGACCGGCATGGCCGAGAGGTGGTATACATCGGCTCCTCGATGGGCGGCATGCTCGCCTGCGAATTGCATGCGCTGCTTCCGGCCGACCGGCTCGTCCTGCTGAGTGCCCCCGCTTGCCGTACAGAGTTTCCGCGGCGGATGCGGGCGCTGAGCCGGTTGCGTACGGGCAAGTGGTTCACCCCGAGCGGATTGATGCGCATCAACCGGTTGAGCGACACGTTCATGGGGTTCAAGTCGCAGGCGGATCGCGCGTGGTTTTACGAAAACCTCCGCACCTACGGCCCCGATTTCCTGCACTTCGCCGTCAACGCCATCCTCGACTGGGACCGCCGCGAGCGCCCCGCCCGCTACCTCCAAATCGTAGGCGACCGCGACCGACTCTTCCGCCCCCACCGCATGCAAAATCCCATCGTCGTTCCCGGTTCCGGCCACTTCCTCACCCTCGAACAACCGGACCGGCTGAGCGAAATCCTCGCACGCGAATTCTCCCCCTAACTCAACCTCAACCTCTAAACTCTAAACTCAAACTCAAACTCAAACTCTAAACTCCAACTCAAACTCTCCACTCAAAACTGAAAATACACAAACTCCCGCGACTGCAGCAGCCCCTCCGCGCACAGAGCCAAGGTAACGGGAATCACCACTACATCCCGCACAAAGACCCACCGGGTATTCCAGTGCGGAAACCTGCGCAACCGGTCCTCGAGCAGCGGCGGAAAGAACTCCAGCGCGAAGAACACCGCACACGCCAGGAGCACCGAACGGGGCAGCGGGGTGAACGGATCGGGAAAAGGAGCTGGGAAGCCAAGGAGGGCGCGCATGGTTGTGGCGCCGTCTGCGAGGGTGGGGACGGCGAAGAGTTGGCACAGGAAGAGAAAAGTCACGAGGGTGAACAGCGTTTGGACGCCGCGGGCCACCGGCGGCGGCAACCAAGAAGTCAACCGCTCCTGCCAGCGCGTGGCATCGTCAAACAACCACACGAGGCCCATCAACATGCCCCACAGCACAAACGTCCATTGTGCCCCGTGCCAAAGCCCCACTGCGCTGAACGTGAAAAAGATGGCAAGCCTCCGCGGCACCCCCGCCCGAGCAAGTGGCAGCAGCACATAGTCGCGAAACCAGCGTCCGAGCGTGCGATGCCACCGCCGCCACAAGTCCGGCAAGTTCCGCGCAGACAACACCCGATCGAAGTTCGCACTCAGCCGAATCCCCAGCATTTTGCCCAACCCCACCGCCATGTCGGAATAGCCCGAAAAATCCATGTAGATGTGGATGAAAATCAATCCGCTCAGCACCCAAGTTTCAGGCGTTGAACGCAGCTCCGGATTCAAGTACAAGCCGTGTGCATGGTCAAAAAGTGCTGTGGAAATGACCACCTTCTTCACCAAACCGAGCAAAAACACCCGGAATCCACTGCGGACTTCTGACCCAACCGGAACGGGAAGCCGACGCAGTTGAGGTAGCAAGTCGCTCGCGCGCTCGATGGGGCCGGCCATCAACTGAGGGAAGAAGGCCACGAACAGGGCGAAGGCGAGCGGGCTGCGCTCGGGGGCGAGGCGGCCGCGGTACACGTCGAGGGTGTAGCCGAGCGTTTGGAACGTATAAAAACTGATGCCGACGGGCAGGACCACCTGCAAAGTCCATGGACTGTAGGGCACGTGCAGCGCGTCGAGCAACGCCGCCGCCGACTCCACGAAAAAGCCGACATACTTGAAGTAAGCCAGCAAGCCGAGGTTCGTCACCAGCGAACTTGCGAGCCAAATCTTGCGGCGGGTACCACTCGCCGCCGCTGCAATCTGCCGCGCTGCCACAAAATCGATGGCAGTCGACGCCCACAGGACCAGCAGAAACCGCGCGTCGAAATAGCCATAGAACAGGTAGCTCGCCGCCAGCAGGAGGCCTTGTCGGATCCGCAGATGCCGCACCGGAAGTGCCCCGTATGCCAGCAGCAGCAGCGGCAAACACAGGAGAAAATCCAGCGAGTTAAACAGCATCAATGCAGGATTTGGCGACGGCGCAATTCCAAATAAAACGCGGCAGTGACTTGCCTGGCTCCTGCGCGATTCACGTGCACAGGATCGGCGAGCAGCGCAGGCGTCACAAACGGCGTGGGTCGCTGTCCACCGTCGAGGAGCACAGGCCACGCGTCGAGGAGGCGCGCAACGGGACCGACCCATCCTGCATTGCCAGAAGCTGGCTGCACGCAGACCACCAACTCCACGCGCCGATCGGCACATGCTTGCTGCAACCGGCGCAGTTGCGCGAGCGGAAACACCGAGTTCACCGGCGGGACCGATTTCCCCTCACATGCGCGCAACGTGGCCGCTTCATGTGCAAGTCGCAGGCGACGCAAGCTATCCGGAACTCCGTTCCAAACCGCCTCCGCGGACGTGCCCCCCTTTTCATCCTGAGGTTCTTCCGAAGCTTCAGGGTGGAGCCAGGCATGCAATCCGGTCGTGCTGCGCAATAGGCCATGTTCCGCAATCCGCCTCAGATGCAGCCCAACTCCTGCGGTGTCTTCGCCGGTGGCCATCGCCTCAGCATGGGCTTCCATCGCGGTCCACCACGGCACCCAGCGGGCCGTTCGCCGATCGACCGGTGGCGCATGCAACGGCGAACCGATCAGCTCGACCACGAGACCGGATAGCGTCTCGGCATCCCGCGCTTCTACAAATGCAAGCGCTTCGCTGAGCAACGCCTCCCCGGCAAGCCCCGGAGCGGCCACATTGTACCACGTTCGCCCATTGCTAGCATCCAAAGAATCGAGCAGGTTTGCATCGAGGGCCGTGTGCACGTTGCTCGAACCGATGATGGCCCAAACTTCAATTCCCCCAGTCTCCGGTATCCACCCAGCTTGCTTCCTCGCACCGGGCAATCGACTCGCATAAAACACATTCAATCCCCACAGCAACCCCGCGAACACCCCCACACCGAGGGCAGCTCGGATTACCACCGCACCTCCCACTTCTCGCAATTCAGAAAGCACTCCATATACGTTGTGCGTGCCGGATTGACGCATCCCACACGTACCCGGGCTTCGAAGGGAGCCACCGCCGCAGGCTTTCCTCCCTGCATGACGGTCGCCTTCAACGTGTACACACCGGGCGCCGCCCCGGGCAAAGTCAATTCATCGCACATCACCGTGCGTGGCTGCTCATCTGCAAGGCGGACGGTCAGCGGCTTTCCGGTGGCCGGGTCGAGCAACCGTTGCGCCTGATCTCCGATGCGAACCTCGAGGGTGTAGGGGGGAGAAAACTGCCTGCGGGTTCCTGAGTTGCCATCGGTGAGTGCCGCGGTGAAGGTGTTTTTCTCGATGTGCCGGAGGACCAAACTGACATCAGATGCCCCCGGAGGTTTGGCGCCCCCCAGCACCACAACCGCTACTGCACCAACGAACCACAAACGCTTCCGCCACGGGCAGGAGTTGTTCTGCTGTTTCACTTCATTCACGCCCGAAAGATAAGCGGGTCCAACGTGCGGGGTATATCACGCCTTGTCTCAACTTCTGTGGGTTATATCACATTATTCATCGGCAACCTTCATTTATTCGTCGTACATTGAACCCGTTAACCATTTTTCACGTAAAACGGCGGCAACAGCTGTTCCCTTTTCACGATGCTTTCACTCCGCCCGCACCCCTGTACGACCCGTTCTTGGATCGGCTTTTTGCTCGTATTCATTTGTGCACTTTCGGGCCGCACTGCTGCCGTCGAAACCCCACCAACGTGCACCGACCCGACCGCCTGCAACTACAATGTTTCGGCACCCTGTGAATACACAAGCTGTGCAGGTTGCATGGAACATTTGGCCTGCAACTACGACGCAACAGCGACGAAAAACGACGGCTCGTGCGTCTTCGCGGGGGTCGAGCCCTGCACGGCCTGCTCGTGGGCTGGCAGCACGAATCCGAGCGATGGCAGCGGCACGCTCGTCACATCCGACAGCGACGGCGACGGCATCTGCAACACCTCCGACCTCTGCTCGAACACGGCGGCCTGCAACTACGATGACCCGGCAAACCTCGCCTGCGTGCTGAAAGTCACCTACTACGCCGACGAAGACGGCGACGGCATCGGCGACTACTCCCTCGGCACCTTCTGCGCTTCCGAGCAACCGGTGAACAGCGTCACCACGCTGGCCAGTGGGGGGGCGCTCGACTTGTGCACGGACCAGCTGAAGTGCAACTACAATGCAGCTATCCATGCGAATGCCAGTTGCCAAACGGACACCGACGACGACGGCATTTGCGACGGTTCAGACAACTGCACAAACCGCCTCGCCCCCAACTACGACGCCGCGGCAAACACGGCCTGCTGCACGGACGCCAACGGCAACGGGG
>CAZMNI010000122.1:0-6590 GCA_964567615.1 uncultured Chryseobacterium sp. | reverse complement strand
TCCTCGCCGGCACCACCGTCCGCCACCTCGGCCCCGGCACGATGAGCGGACGCGTGACCGCCATCGCCGTCGAACGGCACCGGCCCCACATCCTCTACGTCGGCACCGCCTCGGGCGGCCTGTTCCGCAGCACCACGGCCGGCACGACGTGGGAATCCCTCTTCGACGACGGCCCCACCGCCAGCATCGGCGCGGTGGCCCTCGCCCCCTCGAATCCGGACGTCCTGTGGATCGGCACCGGCGAGGGCAACCCGCGCAACTCCCACAGCAGCGGGCGCGGCGTCTTCCGCTCCCTCGACGGCGGGGCGACGTGGGAAGCGCGCGGGCTCGAAGGCACGCGGACCGTACACCGCATCGTCGTCCACCCGACCGATCCGAAGCAGGTGTGGGTCGCAGCGACGGGCAGCGCCTGGGGCGACAGCGAAGAGCGCGGCGTGTTCCGCACGACCGACGGCGGGGCCACGTGGAAAAAGGTCCTGTACGTCGACGCACGGACGGGAGCGGCGGAGCTCATCCAGGACCCGTCGAACCCGGACAAGCTCTTCTGCGCCATGTGGTCGCACCGGCGGGAGCCCTGGTTTTTCACCAGCGGCGGGCCGGGCAGCGGGCTGTACGTCACCCACGACGGTGGCGAACGGTGGCAGCGGCTGGGCGAGGAGGAGGGCTTGCCGGCCGGCGAGCTCGGGCGCATCGGGCTCGCGATGAGTGCGGCGGATCCGGACGTGGTGTACGCGCTGGTGGAATCGGAGGAGAACGGGCTGTACCGGTCGGAGGACGGGGGTGCGAGCTTTGATTTGGTCACGACGGAAAACATCGGCAGCCGGCCCTTCTACTACGCGGAGATTTACGCGGATCCGCATACGCCCGACCGGCTGTTCAACCTGCACAGCATGGTGGAAATCAGCGAAGACGGCGGACGGACGTTCACCACGCTGCTGCCGTATTCCGGCGTCCATCCGGACCACCACGCCTTCTACATCCACCCCGACGACCCGCAGTTCCTCATCGACGGGAACGACGGCGGGCTCAACATCAGCCGCGACGGGGGCGAGACGTGGACCTTCGTGAACAACCTGCCCGTGGGCCAATTCTACCACATCGCCGTGGACGATGCGGTGCCCTACCGCGTCTACGGCGGGCTGCAGGACAACGGCTCGTGGGTGGGCCCGAGCGAGGTTTGGCACGAGGAGGGCATCCTCAACGGCGACTGGCAGGAAATCCTGTTCGGCGACGGCTTCGACGTGGTGCCGGCCCCGGGCGATTTGAACACGGCCTACGCGATGTACCAGGGCGGGTCGCTGCACCGGGTGGACCTGCGCACGGGGGCCGCGTCGGCGGTGGCGCCCGTCGCGACGGATACGGTGGCGCTGCGGTTCAATTGGAACGCGGCCATCGCCACAGATCCGTTCCATCCGGACGGGCTCTACTTCGGCAGCCAATTCGTGCACCGCTCCGCGGACCGCGGCGAGTCGTGGCAGCGCATCAGCCCCGACCTCACGACGAACAATCCGGAGAAGCAGCGGCAGGCGGAGTCAGGCGGCTTGACCGTCGATGCCACCGCGGCAGAGAACCACTGCACGGTGCTGTGCATCGCGCCGAGTCCGCATGCGGAGAAGGAAATTTGGGCCGGGACGGACGACGGGCGGCTCCAACGGACCCTCGACGGCGGGGCCACCTGGAAGGACCTCGCGCCGGGCATCAAGCGCTTCCCGGCAAACGCCTGGATTCCGGTCATCCGCATCAGCCCGCACGACCCCCGCGAGGTCTTTGTGGTCGTCAACAACTACCGCACAAACGACTGGGCGCCCTACCTCTACGTCACGAACGACGGCGGCGCCACCTGGAAACGGCGGGTCGACACGACCTCGGGCGTGACCGGTCACGTGTGGTGCGTCGAGCAAGACCCGGTCGAGCCGAACTTGCTCTTCCTCGGCACGGAAGAGGGGCTCTACCTCAGCTTCGACCGCGGGACCAGCTGGCGTGCATGGAAGCACGGCATCCCCGCTGTGCCCGTCAGCGACCTCGTGGTGCACCGGCGCGACGGGGAACTGGTCGTCGGCACCTTCGGCCGCGGGGTGTACATTGTCGAAGACCTCGCCGTGCTGCGTGCCTATGCGCGCCGGGGCGCTGCGTTGCTCGCCGACCCGCTCGCCGTCTTCCCTGTGCGGCCGGTCTACCAGGCCCAATTCCGGCGCCCCCCCGGCGCGCGGTTCGAAGCAGATCCGGTGTTCCGGGGCACAAACCGGGCGCAAGGCGCGGCCTTCCCCGTGTACATCCACCCCGACACGGCGGCGGCCCACCCGGGCAAGGAGGCCCTCCGCATCGCCTTGGTCTCCACCACCGGCGACACGGTGCGGCACGCGGCCACTGCCGCGGAAGCCGGGCTTTCCCACCTCACCTGGGGGCTGGACACCGACGGCGTGGCGTGGCCGCGGCGCGGCCTCCGCGATCCGCAGTCCTTCCCGCCCGGCGGCGGTCCCTCCGCCTTGCCCGGGACGTACACGGCCCGGTTTCAGCTCGGGGAGCACCGCGCGGAATTCCCGGTGGAAGTCCGCCCCGACCCGCGGGTGCCGTTCGACGCCGTCGCGGCGGGCGAGGCGCATGCGTGGGAGCGCAAGGCACTGGGCGTGGTGGCCCGGGCGGCGGCGGCCTCGGATACGCTGCAGCGGATGCGGGCCGTTCTCGAGGCCGTTGCTGCGGAATGGGCGCACCTGCCGGACACGCTGACGGCCGATGCGCGGCAAGCGGGCGACAGCTTGAAGCAGGCCATCGAAGCGGTCGAGAAGACCTTGTTCGCGCCGAAGGACCTCCAAGGCATGGACCACGTCACCGAACGGCTTGGCGACGGGCTGTGGCAAGCCCTATCGCTCGTGGGGCCGGAGCGCGGCGTGGGCGCAAATGCCCGGACCGCTTACGGCCGTGCCGAGCGGTCGGTCGAGGCACTCGAGGCCGCTGTGGCGGCCGTGGCGCAGGGCGAGTGGGCGCGTTGGGTGGCGGCCGTCGAGGCTGTGGACCGCTCGCCGCGCTCACTGATCATCGGGAAGCGCTGAAGTTCCAGCCGCCGAGGACCTGGATGCACAGGTTCATCAGGAAGTTGTCGTAGCGCGGGATGGGGCTGGGCGGCCGCGGAGCGATGGGCAGGAGGCTTTGGGACAGGCGGACTTCGAAGCGGGACTGGGCGCCGTCGAAGCCGATTGCGCCGATGCCGCCGATGTCTACGGGCTTGAGGTTCAGGTAGCTCAGCGGGGTGTAGCCCGTGTTGTTGAAGTCTTCTTCGCCGCGGACGAGGTAGCTGGCCTGTACGCCTCCGGCGAACCAAACCCCCGACGGCAGCCGCCACGCGCGCATCACCGGCAGGTCGATGTAGGTGAACTTGTACCGCCACGTGTCGTAATCGCCGGCCTTTGGATTCGGGACCTTGCGGCTGCCTTTCGTGGTCCACAGCAAGCCGCTGTGCCACGTGCGCCCGGATCCGGTCGTCACGTCGAGCGACAATCCGGCGGATACACCGAGCTTGTTGAAGCCCGATTGCCCATCGCCGTGGACTTGTGCCATGCTGAAGCCCGCCGTGGGGCCGCCGGAAAACCGCCACGCCTGGGCGTGCACTGCGGCAGTTCCCGCCGCGAGGCAGGCGAGCAGGACGAGCCGGATCATTCGACGGGGTGCACTTCGGCGACGTTCAGCACTTGGCCGCTGGCGTCGAGGGCCACCGCCAGCACCGTGGCTCCGGCGATGTCCCAGGCGGTGTTCCAGCCGTAGGTGAAGGAAGCCACGGCGTGTTCACCGGCAGCGGCGTTGTCGCCGAGGGCGCCGAAGGGCAGCCCGAGGGCACCGGTAAGCGAGCCGCGGAGCAGGTGGTTGAAGGTGTAGTCGGGGATGACCTCCGGGTCGCTGGCGTAGTCGAGTTGGTAGTCGACGAGGCCGGATTCGAGGATGAGCACGGCGAGGCGCACTCCGCCGTCGAGGGCGGCCAGGGCCTGTCCGTGCACGTGCAGGTTGAGGTGATTTGCTTCCGGCACCCACGATGCCACGAGTTCGAGGTGCAGCGTGGGAGGGGCTGCCAGGGCTGCCGCCACGGCGGGTTCCCATTCGGCGGGGGCGAGAAAGTTCGCGGGTCCACCGCCGCGGTTCACGCGGCCGAGGGGATTTGCCTGGAACGCCAGCTGGCTCCAAAACACATCTCCCTCCTCGGTCGTCCAGTCCGTGTCGAAGTGGTCGTCGTCGGTCACGGCGAGGTTCCCGGCGTGGATGGCCATCACGCTCACGCGTTCGTTCGCGGTTTCTGCGATGCCTTCGGCGATGACTGCTGCGGCGGGGCAGTTTCCGCATTGGTGCGCGGTGAAGTCCTCGAGCAGCACCCGCTGCACGGTCTCAGTGACGGCTGCAAACTCCGGCGCAGGGCCGTACAAATCCGCGCGGTACGCGTTTCCGACAGCCAGGATGGGATCTTCGATCTCGTCACAGCCCCCGATGACGACTGCGCAGGCCGCCGCGAATACCCGAAGCAGCCCTTTCATTGCACGCTCCACCGGACGACCGACACTTCACCGTGTTGCGCGGCGCGCACGAAGTAGATGCCCGGGACGAGGCCCGCGGCGTCCAGTTCCACGCGGCCTGCGACCGTGCGCGGTGCAGCCACCGTGCGCCCGGAGGCATCGAGCACCGCAACTTCTGCACCTTCCCAGCCCGCCGGCAACACGGCCACTGCCGTCCCGGAGGCCGGGTTCGGGTACACGCCCCACGCGGGAGCGCCACCTTCTTCGACCCCGACGACGGCGTTGACCGTGAAGGACTTCTGCTTCCGCGCAAACGTTCCGATGCCGCTGTGCGACAAGACCTCAGTACCGGCAGCGCCTTCCGACGTGTGGGCGGTCACATTCACACTCCCCGCCATCCCGTCGCCGTAGGCATCCAGCAGCGCGAACGTGTAGCACCCCAAATCCGCCGCATACACCCACCACGTGTAGCTGGTGTTTGCCGCGAGCTCCGCGCCTGCCACTGAAGCGACCACCTGTCCCGCCCCGTCGCGCAACTCCCAGGAGGTCTCGGCGGGGTACGGATCCGTCGTCAAGTCTACGCGCACGAGGCCAGGCACTTGCAAGTTGCTCACATTGAGTGTGGTCGTCAGGCTGTTGTTCGCGG
Source organism: uncultured Chryseobacterium sp. (assembly GCA_964567615.1). GTDB lineage: Bacteria > Bacteroidota > Bacteroidia > Flavobacteriales_D > Sanyastnellaceae > CAMCYM01. Next base: position 1,448 of record CAZMNI010000122.1, on the reverse strand, counting down.
CGTTGCCGTCCTCCGAGGTCACGTCGAGGAAGAGGAAGGTCGTGCTCGGCGGCAGCAGCTCCCCGAGGTCCACTTCGGCAATGCCGTAGGTGGGCAGCTCACCGGTCCATGTGGATTCCAGAACCAAACCGCCCGGCGTCGTCGCCTCAATCGTACACGACGTGAGCGGTTCTGTGCCTTGGTTGAGGATGCGCACGGAGAGCGGAAAACCTGCGCCGGGACAGCCGGCCGTGGGTCCGGTGTAGTCGAGGAGCGCTACGTCGAGCGGGAGGGAGGCCGGCGCGCAGTTCGCACTGGTGGCCAGGGTGCCGTGGGCGGCTGCCGACGCTTGGCCCGACTGCGTCAGCAGGCGGTTTGGGCAAATCGTGTAAATCGTCGGGTAGTAGCTGCAGGCATAAGCATCGAACATCGCCGGGCCCTCCGTGTGGAGAATGGGATAGGGCGTGCCCGTGACCCAATCGCCCGCCGTGCCCCCGCCGATCCCGTGAAGGGCATCGAGCGACGTGTTCGGGTCGCCTTCTGCGAAAAAGACCCGGACCTGGTTCGTACCGTCGGGGCCGTAGGTCTCGTACACCTGCTCGAGCGCGCCGGAGTTGTGGTAGCTCCAGCAGGGACCGCACCACGTGGCGCTGAAGTCGATGATGACCACGTAGCCCGAGTCGAGGAGGCTGTAGAGGTTGTGGGTGGTGCCGTCGAGGTCCGTGGCAGTCCAGTCGGGGGCCACGGAGCCATTCGGAAGCTGGCCGAAGGCGGGGAGCGAGGCCGCGCAGGCTGCGGCCCAAATGAAAAACGTACGCATGCCGTGAAGTTCGGCAATCCCCGCCACACTTCCGCCACCCACAGAAACGCAGCATCCGCAGCGGCCCGGAGGCCACTGCGGATGCGCAGTTCAAGTCAGAGCAGGGCTCTGAATTACTTCACCGTGATGCGCTGGGTGGTCGATGCACCGGCGCACTCGAGGTGCATCAGGTACACGCCCGCTCCGAGGGCATTGAGGTCGAGGGCTTGGCGGTGTGCACCGGCAGCCACACGGCCGAGCGGCAAGTCGAGGACCTGCTGACCCACGAGCGAGTACACGCGGATCGACGCGTTGCCAGCGACCGGAGTAGCAAACGCAACATTTGTTACACCCGATGTCGGGTTCGGGAAGACGTTCACAGAAGAGGTGAAGTCCACATCCTCCACGCCTACGTTCACCGAGGTGACGTTCATGCCAGCAGCCTCTTCTGCCATCGTGCCGAAGCCGAGCGTAGTAGAGAGGTTGTATGAACCGTCGTAGGTGTAGATGGTCGAGATGTACACAATGTCATCATTGTAAGACTTCACCGTGCAGGAGCCATTCGCAGCGCCTGGTACATTCCATTGCGTGGAGAACAGCCCATCACCGTAATCATCAATCAACACGAACTCATAACAACCCGTCGCCGGCACACTCACCCAATATTGGT
>CAZMNI010000121.1:0-6609 GCA_964567615.1 uncultured Chryseobacterium sp. | reverse complement strand
TGGACGAAGTGGAGTTGATGGGCATGCGCCAAACCCTCATCAGCGCCCTCCAGCTCAGCATTCAGCAAGACGGGCTACTCGAAGCCCTCGCCGCAAAGAAAACGACCGCCATCGCCTGGGACTTCATCACGAACCACGACGGCATCGTTCCGCTCGTTCGCGCGATGGGGGAGATCGCGGGCAACAGCGCGATGCTCATCGCGGGCGAACTCCTCGCCGGTCCAGAAGGGCGCGGGACGATGCTCGGGGGCGTGTCGGGTGTGCGTCCTTCCGAGGTGGTCATCATCGGGGCGGGAACCGTGGCCGAGTTCGCGACGCGTGCAGCCCTCGGGCTCGGGGCCTCGGTCAAGTTGTTCGACAACAGCCCGCACCGGTTGATTCGGTTGCAAAATGCCGTAGGCCAACGGCTTTGGACCTCCACCCTTCAGCCATCGGTGCTGGAAGAAGCGTTGCGTACGGCGGATGTTGCCATCGGCGCCTTGCGCGGCGCAGGGGGGCGCACGCCGCTCGTCGTGTCGGAGCCCATGGTCGCGGCCATGCGCCGTGGCACCGTCGTCGTCGATGTTTCCATCGATCGGGGGGGGTGTTTCGAGACCAGCCGCATCACCTCCCACGAGCGCCCGACCTTCCTTGAGTTCGGTGTTATCCACTATTGTGTGCCAAACATCCCCTCTCGGGTGAGCCGGACGGCATCGAAGGCGCTGAGCAACATTTTTGCCCCCATGCTGCTCGAATTTGCAGGCGACGGCGGCATCGAATCGGCTATCCGCAAAAACCGCCTCGCCCGCAGCGGTGTCTACATGTTCAACGGCACGTTGACCCACGCGGAGATTGCTGGCGAGCGCGACATGCCGCACAAAGACCTCGACTTGTTGCTTGCAGCGCTGTAACCGCTGTTCTACTTCTTGCCTGTCAGGACGCTGCGGATTTCGTGCAGCTTCACGAGCGCTTCGACGGGGGTCAGTACGTCGATGTCCAAGCCGAGCAGTGCATCGCGTACCTGGGTGAGCACCGGATCGTCAAGGGTGAACATGGACAACTGAAATTCCGTGGCTGGACGGGGTGTGAGTGCCGGTTCGTCTACGTGGCGGCGGCTGAGTTGTTGAAGGACTTCTTCCGCCCGGTCGACCACCTTGCGGGGCATTCCTGCGATGCGGGCCACGTGGATGCCAAAGCTGTGGTTGCTACCGCCCGGCTCGAGTTTGCGGAGGAAGACCACGCGGCCGTCAATTTCTTTCACGCTGACATTGACATTGACCACCCGCGGGAAGTGGGTGTGCATGTCATTGAGTTCGTGGTAGTGGGTCGCAAACAGGGTCAGTCCGCGGTGGCGCGGGTGTTCGTGCAGGAATTCTGCAACGGCCCAAGCGATGCTCACCCCGTCGTAGGTACTGGTGCCGCGGCCGATTTCATCGAGCAGCACGAGGCTGCGGTCGGTGAGGTTGTTCAAGATGGCAGCCGTCTCGTTCATCTCGACCATGAACGTGGATTCTCCGCGGGAGAGGTTGTCAGAAGCGCCTACCCGGGTAAAGATGCGGTCGAGGATGCCCAAATCCGCTGCGCGGGCGGGGACGTAGGACCCCGTTTGGGCCAGCAAACAAATGAGCGCGGTGGAACGCAAAAGCGCTGACTTTCCGGCCATGTTGGGACCTGTGACCATCAGGATTTGGGCCTTTTCCGGATCGAGCTCGACGTCGTTTGCCACATAGGGCTCACCGGGCGGCAACATGCGCTCTATCACCGGATGCCGCCCGCCTTGGATCCGTACGCCGTGCCGTTCGTGCATCCGGGGCCGCACATATCCGAACGCTTCCGCAACCTCTGCGAAACTGATGAGCACATCGAGTTCCGCCAGAACGCGCGCATTTTCCATCAGCCCTTCCAGTTCGGGCAGGACGGCCGCTAACAGCGCATCGAAGCACTGCTGCTCGAGGTGTTCCGTCCGGGACTCGGCATCGAGGATGCGGGTTTCGAGTTCTTTGAGCTCTGGGGTGATGTAGCGCTCAGCTTGGGTGAGGGTTTGCTTGCGGATCCAATCCGGTGGCACCTTGTCCCGGTGGGCGTGACGGACTTCCAGATAATAGCCGAAGACACCGTTGAACGACACCTTCAAGGAGGGGATGCCCGACCGGGCGGATTCGCGTGCGCACACCGCGTCCAAGGCGGCTGAGGCGTCGGATTTCAAGGTGCGCCACTCATCCAACTCCGCATGTATTCCCGGGCGAATCACGCCTCCCCGGGCAACAGCCACCGGGGCTTCATCTTCCAGTTCTGCGTCCAGCCGACTGAGCAAGGCATCGGCCGGCACGAGGCGCTCTAACGCCCCCAAAAACGCAGGGACGCCTTCGAGCAAGCGGGCGACGGCATGTGCGCCGTGAAGTCCCTTGCGCAACATGACCAACTCGCGCGGAGTGATTCGGCCGGTAGCCGCCTTTGCGGTGAGGCGCTCGCAGTCGCCGACCGCACCCAGCACGTTCCGGAGCTCGAATCGCAGGGTGCTGTCCTCCAGCAATGCTGCCACGGCTGTGTGACGGGCTTCGATGGCGTCGAGTTCTGTAAGTGGCATGGAGAGCCACCGCCGCATGCACCGCCCTCCCATGGGGGTTGCGGTGCGGTCGAGCAGCGCGATCAAGGCGGTTCCGTCGGGATGCGTGGGCTCGAGCAGTTCAAGGTTGCGGAGGGTGAATCGATCGAGCCACAGGTGCCCGGAAGCACCGATCCGCCGAATTCCCTGCAGGTGAGGAATGTGGTGATGTTGGGTGGTGCCGAGGTAGTGCAGGATGGCACCTGCGGCGATTCCGGCAAGGGGGTCGGATTCGAGTCCGAAACCTTTGAGGGACTTTGCTCCGAGCACGCGTTCGATTTGGCCTGCGGCATATTCGGGCTTGAACACCCAATCTTCTAACCGGAATGTGGGGGCCAAATCCCCCAGCAACAGCTTCACTTCCTGTTCTGCCGGACGTGCCACGAGCAATTCAGCCGGCTGGTGGGAGCGGAGCAAGCGTTCGATGTGCTCTGGCGACCCTTGCGCTGCGAAGAACTCACCCGTGGACACATCGCACAGGGCCATTCCACAGCCGGATCGCGTGACATGGACAGCAGCGAGGAAGTTGTTTGCCCGCGGCGGCAGCAGTTGGTCGTGGAATGCTACGCCCGGAGTAACCACTTCGGTTACCCCCCGCTTGACGATGCCTTTTGCCAGTTTGGGATCTTCGAGTTGGTCGCAGACCGCAACCCGGTTGCCCGCCCGCACCAAACGCGGCAAGTAGGTGTCGAGCGCGTGGTGGGGAAACCCGGCGAGTTCGATTTCAGATGCACTCCCGTTGCCTCGTTTGGTCAGGACAATGTCCAACACCCCCGCAGCCCGGACTGCATCTTCCCCGAAGGTCTCGTAGAAATCGCCTACCCGGAAGAGGAGAATGGCATCCGGGTAATCCTTCTTTACCCGGGCATACTGCTGCATCAACGGCGTTTCAGACCGCGCCATGCCCTCGGAATTCAGGCCACCCGAAGTGAAGGGCCGCCCTCTGCATGGTATTTACCCTCGGCAAAAGCACGGTCCACATGGAGCCGAGTTGTGCCCTTCCCCGGCAACTCAAACATGGCATCGCGCAGGATGGCCTCGCAAATGCCACGGAGTCCGCGGGCCCCCAGTTTGAACTCTAACGCGCGTTCAACCATGAAATCCAACGCATCTGCATCGAAGGTGAGCGCGATTCCATCGAGTTCAAAGAGCTGAACGTATTGACGGATGAGGGCATTTTTCGGTTCGGTGAGGATGCGTCGAAGGGCAGGGCCGTCAAGGGGATTGAGGTAGGTCAGCACGGGAAACCGCCCGATGAGTTCTGGGATGAGCCCGTAGGACTTCAAGTCAGCGGGTGCCACCTGGGCGAGCATGCTATGCTCTTCATTTGCCGCTGGGACAGCCCCGAACCCGAGTGAGCCCCGACGCAACCTGCGCTCGATGTGGGTTTCAATGCCAGAAAATGCACCGCCACAGATGAATAGAATCTGGCGTGTGTTGATGTTGACCAGCTTTTGTTCCGGGTGCTTGCGTCCACCTTGCGGCGGGACACCGACCTCCGCGCCTTCGAGCAATTTGAGCAAGGCCTGTTGAACGCCCTCTCCGCTCACATCACGCGTGATGGAGGGATTGTCGCTCTTGCGGGCAATCTTGTCAATCTCGTCAATGAAGACGATGCCTCGCTCAGCGGCGGCGGCATCGAAGTTTGCAGCTTGGAGCAACCGAGAGAGCACACTTTCGACATCTTCTCCGACATAGCCAGCTTCCGTCAGCACGGTCGCATCCGCGATGCAGAACGGCACATCGAGCATCCGGGCAATCGTGCGGGCAAGCAACGTCTTCCCGGTTCCGGTTTCTCCGATGAGGATGACATTTGATTTGTCAATCTCAACGTCTTCTCCCGCCGTTTGCGGACGCATGATCCGCTTGTAGTGGTTGTATACCGCTACCGCGAGTGTGCGTTTTGCTTGCTCTTGGCCGATGACATAGGTGTCCAAATGGGCCTTGATTTCTGTGGGCAGGCGCAGTTTGAAACCCGGTGCAGCCGGTGCGTGTGCCTTCAGCTCTTCCGATACCATGGTCTCGGCTTGGGCAACGCAGCTGTCGCAGATGTGGCCGGTAATGCCCGCAATGAGCATGTTGACCTCTTGCTTCGGACGGCCGCAAAACGAGCACGCTATGGCCTTTCGCCCGGTGCTCATTTCCGCTCGAGAACTTCGTCGATCATCCCGTATTCCTTCGCTTCTGAGGCAATCATCCAGTAGTCGCGGTCGCCATCTGCCCAAACGCGATCGAAGGGCTGCTTGCTGTGGTGAGCGATGATTTCATACAGCTCCTTCTTCAACTTCTGGATCTCACGCGCGGTGATTTCGATGTCGGAAGCTTGGCCGCTAGCGCCGCCGAGCGGTTGGTGGATCATCACCCGGCTGTGCTTGAGACCGGTACGCTTACCGTCGGTGCCTGCACACAGCAAGACAGCGCCCATGGAGGCCGCCATCCCGGTGCAGATGGTGGCGATGTCTGGGCGGATGTACTGCATGGTATCGTAGATCCCGAGTCCTGCATACACCGATCCGCCGGGCGAGTTGATGTAGATCTGGATGTCCTTGACGGGGTCTGTAGATTCTAAGAACAGGAGCTGTGCCTGCACAATGTTTGCGATGTAATCGTCGATGGCTGTTCCCAAGAAGATGATCCGGTCTGCCATCAACCGCGAGAAGACGTCGACTTCTCGGAACGGCATTTGGCGTTCTTCAATGACCGTGCGGGTCATCGCGTCTGGGCCATACGCTGCTGAAATGTAATCTTCTACGTGGAGACTGGTCAGTCCGCGGTCCTTGACGGCGTACTTCAGAAATTCCTTGCGTTGTGTCATCCCTGCGAAGGTACGAAGGCCGCCCGCTCTGCACGGACTGCTTTGCCTCCGGTGTTCAGGAGTTTATGAACGGGCTCAGCGCACGCTGGCGAGCAGCTTCCCGAACTCCTCGAAGGATACCGCTTTCGACTCGATGGTAACCTTTTCTTTCAAGGCATCCACCACGCGCCGTTCGACGATGCGGTCGATCAGGCGACGGCGGTCGGCTTCCTTCGCGCAGATTTCTTCTGCGTATCCCGTGAGCGTCGCGTCATCTACGGGCAGACCGTACTTCTCATACTGCCCGCGCAGGATGTCCTTCGCTTCTTCCACAATGTCCTCGCGGTTGATCCGAATGTCTTGGTCCCGCATGATGGCCCCTTGCAACAGCTCCCAGCGGAGCGATTGGGAGTAGGCGGGGTATTCGCGATCGAGTTGCTCTTCCGTAAGCGGCTGCTCGTTCGAGGCGAGGATCCAACGCTTCAGGAACCGGTCCGGCATGGGGAGGTTCAAGTGGTCGATCAGATCTACGACGAAGCGGCGACGGAACACATACTCGGCATCGTGCTCGAATTGCTGCTGCAAGGCGGCTTCGACAGCTTTCCGGAAGTCCGCTTCCGAAGCACATGCCGCCTCCGGGAAGACAGCATTCCACAGCTCTTCGTTGTTTGCATGCAGCTCGAGGTGCTTGATTTCCTTCACAGTAACCCGGAAGTTCGTCAGCAGCGTGTGGACCGCATCGTGCTCGATGCCGAGGATCCGTGCGAGCTCGTCGTGGTCTGCAGTGATGGCATGCGGGTTGAGGTCTGCATGCTCGCCGACGCGCAATCCAGTCAGGGCTTTTTTCGCTTTCGTATCTTCCAAATGTTCCAGCGAAATCGAAGTGTCCCCGGTCAAGCCGCCCTCGTAGGGTTCACCCGTCGCACCGAGTTCTTCGAGGTGGCACAGAAGCAGGTCCTTGTCGCCGGCGACTTCGACGTCGCTTAAGGTGCCATGTCGGCGGCGGTGATCCTCGATTTGGCGGTCAACCGTCCCTTTGTCGATTGCGATGAAATGCCGGGTGAAAACCGCCTTGGAGCCGAAGTCCGTCGGAACGTTCGGAGCAAGACCGATTTCAAACCCAAACTCGAACCGGTCGGGCCGCTCGAAATCTCCCTGAGAATCATGGGTTTCCGAAGGCAGAGGCTGACCGAGCACCTGCAACCCATTGTCGCGGATGAACGCATCCAGG
>CAZMNI010000120.1:0-6648 GCA_964567615.1 uncultured Chryseobacterium sp. | reverse complement strand
TTCAATGAAAGCAAAACTGCTGTTCCTGCTCTCCTTCATGGTGTGCCTGAACGCTTGGGCCCAAGCCCAAGTGCGCGGCACGGTGAAGGACAAGGCCTCGGGCGATCCGCTTCCCGGTGTGGCCGTTCTGGTGGAAGGCAAGACGAAAGGGGTCTTCTCCGATGTGAACGGGGCCTTTTCGATTGCTGCTGATGCGTCGAAAGACGTGTTGGTGTTCAGCTTCGTGGGCTACAACAACGTGCGGTTGCCGCTGAACGGCGCGACGAATGTGAACGTCACGATGGAAAGTGGTGTAGCACTTGACGAAGTGGTGGTCACGGCTCTCGGCGTCTCCCGGGAAAAGAAGGCACTCGGATATGCGGTGCAAGAATTGGGCGGTGATGCATTTACCGAGGCCCGGGCAGACAACATCGTGCGTTCGTTGACCGGAAAGATTGCCGGGGTGCAAGTCACTTCGGGAACCTCGATGGGCAGCTCGTCGAAGGTCCTGTTGCGCGGTGCGAGCTCCATTACGGGCAGCAACCAGCCCCTGTTTGTTGTGGACGGCGTGCCGATGGACAACTCGGATTATGCTTCTGCGAATGTGCAGCGGGATGCCGGGGGCTACGACTACGGCAACGCCATCCAAGATTTGAATCCGGACGACATCGAATCGGTGTCGGTGTTGAAAGGGCCGGCCGCGGCGGCACTGTACGGTGCGCGTGCTTCGAACGGCGCCATCGTCATCACGACGAAGTCAGGCAAGGGCTTCCAATCTTCTGGGCGCCGTGGCATCGGCGTATCGGTGAACACCGGCGTCGCATTCAACAACGTGTACGTGCTTCCGGATTACCAAAACCGCTACGGCGGCGGTGCAGGCCCCCAATTCATCGACACCATCGGCGGTTATCCGATTCCGGACTACGGCTACGACGGCTCGTGGGGCCCCGAGCTCGACGGTACCCTCGTGCGCCACTGGGACAGCTGGTACAATTACGAGGGAGATGAACTCTACGGGGTAGCGGAACCTTGGTCGCCTACGTCGAGCGATGTGGACGAGTTTTTCCAAACAGGGGTGACTTACACGAACAACTTCGCGGTGACGGGTGCTTCAAACGGCGGCTCCTTCCGCCTCTCGTACACGAACCATGATCAGACCGGCGTGTACGAAAACTCCTCGCTGAAGCGGAATACCATCTCATTCAGCGGATCGCAGCAAGTTTCTGATCGGCTGCGCGCAGACATCAGTGCGAACTACGTTCAAAGCGCTGGCCAAGGCCGACCCCTCACCGGGTACGGCGAGTCGGTCATGAGCCAGTTCACCCAATGGGGACAGCGCCAGGTGCGGATGGACCGCCTCAGGAACTACATCAACCCGGATGGTACGCAGCGCACATGGAACCGCAACAGCGCAGACGATCCGACACCGCACTACTGGGACAACCCGTTCTGGGAGCGGTACATGAACGTACAGAACGACCAGCGCGACCGGATGTTCGGTACGGCCACGTTGAACTACAAGATCAACGACACGTGGAGCCTGATGGGACGGGCGTTGACGGACTTCTACATCGACCGCCGCCAAGAGCGCATTGCAGTCGGTGGCGTCCGCGAATCCTCCTACAGCGAGTACACCCGGCAGCTGCAGGAGACGAACCTCGACGCGTACTTGAATTTCCAGGATGATCTTACGGATGCGTTGAGCGTCAAGGGTTTCATCGGAGTCAACAAGCGGATGAACTCCTACCGCCAGCTCGGCGCGTACACCTTGGGTGGCTTGAATACCGCGGGACTTTACAATGTCACGAACGGGGTGGACGGCTACATGGTGTCGGATACGGAAAACGAAAAGGTTGTGAATTCGGTGTTGGGAAGCGTGAGCTTCGGGTACAACAGCAGCTTGTACCTCGACCTGACGGGCCGGAACGATTGGAGCTCCACGCTCCCGTCGGAGAACAACAGCTACTTCTACCCGTCTGCAACGGCGAGCTACGTGTTCAGTGAGGTGTTCGACCTCCCGGCGGTGAGCTTCGGCAAGTTGCGCCTCGGATGGGCACAGGTCGGCAACGACACAAGCCCGTACCAAACCGGCATCACCTACGCGATCAACCCGAACTACGGCAGCAACGGCTCGGCCACGGTTCCGAACGCACAGAACAACCCGAACCTGCGTCCGGAGAAGACCTCCAGCATCGAGATCGGGGCGGAAGTGAACTTCTTCAACGACCGCCTGCGTGTGGACGCGACGTACTACAACTCGACCACGGAGGATTTGATTTTCAACGTACCGGTTTCTCCCGCATCCGGTTTCAGCAGCACCGTGCTGAACGCGGGCAAGACCTCGAACAAGGGCATCGAGCTCGCCATCGCAGGCACGCCGGTCGCCACCGAGAACCTGACGTGGAACATCGGTCTCAACTTCGCGAAGAACCAGAACGAGTTGCTTGAACTCGCTGACGGCGTCGAGAACATCCGCTACAGCTCGCTCTTCGGCGTGACCCTCGAGGCGCGTCCGGGCCAGCCCCTCGGCACGTTCTACGGCTACGACTTCGTGTACGACGATGCCGGCAACAAGCTGGTGGATGATGACGGTTTCTACCTGAGCACGGACGAGGTGGTGCCGTTGGGCAGCATCTTGCCGGACTTCACGGGCGGCGTCTTCACCGACATCACGTGGAAGAACCTCACGCTGTATGCGCTGATCGATTTCCAAAAAGGAGGCTCGCTCCACAGCTACTCGAACCAGTGGGGCAAGTACTCCGGTACCCTCGCCGAGACGGCAGAAGGCGACATCCGCGAGAACGGCATCGTCGTCGACGGGGTGTACGCCTCTACCGGCGAGCAGAACACGTCGGTGATCGATGCGCAGTCGCACTTCTTCTACAACCAAGGCTACGTGATCCACGCTGCGGACCAGTACGATGCGTCGTTCGTGAAGCTGCGTGAAATGCGCCTCGATTACAACCTGCCGGCGTCGGTTACGAAGGATTTGCCGTTCTCGAATGTGAGCATCGGGGTCTTCGGCCGGAACCTTGCGATTTTGCACAAGAACGTCCCGCACATCGACCCGGAGGTCGCGACCTCGGTGTCGAACATCCAGGGCTTCGAAGGCGGGCAGCTGCCGGCAGAACGCACCATCGGTGTGAACCTGAAGTTCAACCTCTGATCATCCCTTCACAGCAACGCAATGAACAAACACATTCTTCTGGCGACGGGCGTGATCGCAGCCCTTGCCTTCTCGGGATGCCGCAAGGATTTCGAGGAAATCAATACGAACCCGAACCAGCCGACCGAAGTGTCACCGGGCTTTCTGCTGACGTCCGCCCAAAAGTCCATCATGGACGAGACCTACGATGCGTTCTGGGGCAGCCGGGGTCACATGCAGTTGGCTCAGTTTTGGGCCTCGAACCAGTACTCGAACGAGTCACGTTACCAATTCCGCAACGAGACCACGAACGGAACCTGGCGTGACCTCTACGCAGGCCCCTTGCAAGACCTGCAGCAAATCATTGACCTGAACACCGATCGGCCGGACGACATGGCCGGTTATGGGGCAAATGTGAACCAAATCGCTGTGGCGAAAATCCTGCAGGCCTGGGTGTACCAGCACCTGACGGACAGCTTCGGTGCCATCCCGATGTCGCAAGCGCTGCAAGGCGCCGATGACACCACGCCGGGCTACGACACGCAAGAGGAGGTGTACACCCAATTGCTTGCCCTCGTGAACGATGCACTCGGCTCGATGGACGTCAGCGCGGCGGGCCCGCAAGGCGATCAAATCTTCGGCGGCAACATGGCCGGTTGGCAAAAGTTCGGCAACTCGCTGAAGCTGCGCATCGCCATGCGCATGGCGGACGCGAATCCTTCGGCAGCGCAGGCTGCGGTGGGCGAAGTGAACGCCAGCGGTGCCTTCATCGCCGCAAATGCAGACAACGCCTTGTTCGCTTACCTCGGCGGCGCACCGAACAACAACCCCATCAACGAGGATTACAAGACGCGCAATGACTTCGCGGCGTCAAACGTGATGGTGGACTACCTCGCCGCGCACGAAGACCCGCGGATGGCTGCGTTTTACGCGCCGGCCACGAGCAGCGGATCGTACGTAGGCGAGGTCTACGGGCTGAGCGAGGCGAATGCAGCGTTGACGCCGGATGTCGACGTGTCCCAACGCAGCGAGGCGGTCTTGGCCGCAGACTTCCCGGGGATTTACTTCGACGCGGCCCAAACGCACTTCCTCTTCGCCGAGGCGGCGGAGCGGGGTTGGGCAGCACCGTTGAGCGCAGCAGCGCATTACGAAGAAGCCATCCGGCTGAGCATGGCTTTCTGGGGAGTGGATGCGGCTGCCGCAGACACCTACCTCGCCCGCACGGACGTGGCCTACGCCACCGCCGAAGGCACATGGAAGGAGAAAATCGGCGCACAGAAGTGGATTGCCTTGTACATGCAAGGCGCTGAAGCTTGGGCCGAGTACCGCCGCCTCGACTTCGGGGTGTTGCAACTCCCGGTCGATGGCGTCCTGAGCGGCTCGGGCATCCCCGCCCGTTTGCAATACCCACTGGATGAGCAAACGCTCAACGCCGGTGAGTACGCGAACGGGGTGACCGCAAACGGCGGCGCAGACGCGTTGGATACGAAACTCTGGTGGGACGTCAACTGACGCCCTCCACGCACTGAACACGGCAGGGCCCGTTCGCTTCGGCGGACGGGCCTTGTGCGTTTAGAAGCCGTACCCTACCGAAATCCCGAGGCGGTGACCGATGGGCAACCGCGAAGCACCGAGCACTTCCACGTTGCGGTCGGTCCACGAGCCCAGCGGAGGGATGCTCCAGGCGCTCTCAATGCCGACCACAAAGGCCAGGAAATGCAGCCGGGCCTGCACCGAGGCGTGTTGGGCGGTGAGGATGGACCCGGCAGTCGGGATGACCGCGGACGGGGCGTCGTTGAGGTAGGTGCGGTTGAAGTCCTCGTGGTTGCGCAGGATTTGGGCGGCGGCTGCCGGCGCAAAGCGGTAGTAGGCGGCCACCCCGATGAAGGGGTTGAGCGGCTTCGTCACCCCGGCTTCGACGTACGGCAGCACCGCCAAATCCCCCACCTGCGGCTCCTCCGGCCAGAACCAATCGTATTCGTCGCGCAACTCGTTGTAGTGGTCGAGAAAGCCGCGCACGCGCTCGTCCGTGCTGCTCAGCGCCACTTCCGACCCGTCGCGCCGCTCCGCCCGTGCATAGTAGGCTACGGGCATGGCGCCGACGCCGAAGCTCACGCCCACGGGCAACACACCTTCCCCGGTCCAGCCGAAGCGCAGGCCCCGGACCGCCCCGGTCGTTCCGGCTTTGGGCAGTTCCTGCACGCGTTGACTGTAGGAAAACTCTTCCAGCCGGAATTGCACTTCACCGGCAGGCAGGTCCGGTCGGGTCCGCTCATAGGCCTGGCGCATCACAGTAACGGAGGCGTCTTGGGTGAATTCTGGCAACTCAGGCGGCATCAAGACCGCTTCGACCGTCCACCGCACATCCTCGCGGGGCGGATGGGCTTGGAGCCATGCGCGTGCGCCCATGCGGTCGGGACCGGCGGCGCTGGTGTCTCGGGCGTTCAGCAGGCTCGCGTCGAGGCGTTGGGCAGTGGCGGGCAGGATACCCGTCGCACCGGCGAGCAGGAGGAGGGCAGCGTGCCTCACGGTAGGAATTCGAATTTGCCGCCGTAGCCTGCGACGATGCACGTGGTCCTCCGGAAAAGGATGGCGCGTTGCTCTTCGACGATGTACTTCGGATTGACGAGAACATCGAAATCCGTGTCTTTCAGCGCTTTGTAGATCGCTGCCCGCTTCTCACGGGTGACCGCACCCGGCCCGAACGGCATTCCGGGAAAATCCGCCGTCGTCCGATCGCCGAAGCGAAGCACCCCGAGTACCCGCGTCGTCCGGCCGACTCCGGTGAGGGTGCGCGTGGTGTCGACTTGGACGTCGACTTGCACCGGGGCAATGTCCAGGACGAGCGAGCCTTCGGCGAGTTTGACCGATTGCTCAAGCGAGGTGCAGCCGGTCAATGCGGCCACCGCGGCAAGGAGGAGAAAGAAACGGTTCATGGGCGGGCAAAGATGCGGAAAAGTACAGGCCGGCTGGGCACCGCGTCGTTGTCGAGCAGCGCGACCTGCAGGTTGAGCAGGTACACGCCGTCCGCGACGCCCTCCGGCACGTGGATCATCTCGGTGATGGTGGCGTGCCGCCGCGGGGCGTCCGGCACGCGCCAAAAGGCCCGGTGGGCCGCCAGCGCCCCCCCGTCCACCTCGCGGTCTACCGACGGCAAATCCAGCAACAAGTGCTCCACCCCGCGGTCCGCGAGGCCTTTCGCCGCTGCCGCCTCGAGGTACGGTGGGTTCGAATTCGACCAATCCCGCCTCCCGCACTCCGGATCAGGCGGCGCGGTGCGCAGCACGCACGCCTTTACCTCGGCCGACCCTGCTGCCCAGCGGTCCCAAGCCGCGCACACGTCGCGGCCACTCAGCACGCGGTCTTCGCCCCGCACCTCGGTCTGCACCGTAATCACGGCCGCGGGCACAAGGACGGGCGGCAGCGCCTCCGGCATCCGTTCGCACACGGCCGTGATGTGCCCGAGGCATTCGGTGTGGGTGCCATGTCCGTGGGGATTGGAGTACACGTCGCGGAAGTTCACG
>CAZMNI010000119.1:1480-6690 GCA_964567615.1 uncultured Chryseobacterium sp. | reverse complement strand
ATGGTAATCAGTCCCTTGAAAGCGACCACGGTGCCGTATTGGACCACGAGCACGCGGAAGTGCGCCTTGCGGTGGACGAGGTATTCGGACACGAGCGCGTCGGTCCGCCGCAGCGGCAAGTCCGTGCGCCCGGCGAGCTTGAAGGTGCGCATCCCGCGGGCGAGTTCCTCAAGCCAGTGGGCCACTTCGTACTTCCAACTGCTCTCTTTCAAGCTGGAAGCGAGCCCCCACCTGCCCGTGAAGGCCACGATTCCCGCGAGCACCGCGAGCAGCGCGATGCCGAAGAAGATGAAGAAGGGGTGGTAGAAACTCAGCAGGAGGAGGCCAAACAAGATTTGGAGCGCCGACGAGGAGAAATCGAGTAGCAGCTTCGACAAGCCCTTCTGGACGTTGAGCGTGTCGAAAAAGCGGTTCACGAGTTCCGGCGCGTACAAGTCACGCACCGCATCGCTCCTGAACCGCGGAATCCGGTAAGCGAAGTCGAAGGCCGCCCGCGTAAACACCCGCTGCTGAAGCACTTCGGTGATGCTCAACTGAATGACCTGCAGCAGTCCGGACAGGACGATGCCCAGGGTCACCACCGCAGTCAGGATGATCCAACTCGTGCTCACCCGCCCGGCGAGGATGAGTCCCACGATGGCTTGGATCCCCAACGGCAGCGACAGCGCCACGAGTCCGTTGAATGCCGCATAGCCATAGACGTACAGGATGTCTTTGCGGTCCCGCGCGAACATGCGGGCGAGCCGCAGCAGCGGCCGAGGCCTTCCGGTGTGCGTTGTGGCCATCTCAGCTCAAGGATGCGCCGGCGGTTCGAAACACCAGCCCTTGCAAAAACGCCTCGAGGTCGCTGCCCACGGCTTCGGCAGGCAGGTCCGAGAGCCGCGGCAGGTGCCGCGCGAAGTAGGGCTGGGCGTGGCTGGCCTCCACCGCAGTCGCAGCCAGCGAGCGGGGAAAGGCGTAGCCCGGTGCCACGGCGGCGATGAGGCCCGCGAGGTGGCCGCACAACCGCTTGTATCCCAGGAAGAACCCTTCGCGGTTCTCGTCGTCCACATCCTTTGTAAGCCAAACCTTCGGCGCCTCCGCCACCACGAGCCGGTGCAACACCGCCCCATCCACCCCTGCAAACGGCGCCCCCGCCGGTGCCTCCTCGCTCAGCAACGCGAGCGCACTTCGCAACTTCGCCTCCGGACTGTGTGCCCCGGCGAAGCTGTGGATCATCCGCAGCTCGAGCCCGGCCCAGTATCCGTTCACCAAGTACAGCAACAACCGGTGCTTGTTCTCAAAGTACCGGTACATCGTGGCCTCGGTGGAGCCCATCGCCGCCGCCAACTTCCGGAACGTAAAGGCCTCGAAGCCCTGCTGCTCCATGAGCGCCGTCCCTTCGGCGACGATGCGCCTCCCCAGCTCACTGCCGGCGGGGTCTTTCAGGTAGAGCCCCGCATTTGGGGCGATGGTGTAGCCGTCCATGTGACAGGTTTGCCCGCAAATTTCGATAGCATTACTATCAATTCATGCGGGTAAACCTGTTAATCCGTGTGAAAACTACTCGGGGCCTTCTTCCGATGGAGATGCGTTGAATGGTGCGCCGCGTTCGTATTCGTCCGGACTCACGTGGAGAATTTTCCCTTCATGCATCACGACAATGGGTGTTCCCTTGTATCGCTTGAAGGCAATGAGGCGCACCCGCGTCAACTCCAAACCTCGCATGATTGCAGCTTCCAATTCATCCAAGTCCATTGCTGTAGCGTTTCGTGATTTGCGACCACGTCATTTCATCCACCACTGTAGTGCGTCCGTTTTGGCCTCTCGCAATTACATTGTAGTCAAACTGCGAGTTATTGATGACAAACCAACTATCCACTGCATGGATAAAGATACCGAACAAGTTCCTTAAACCTGACTCATAGCGTCGTCGCACGACATCATCAGGAATGAAATGACCGCCTTCCCGCACTCTTAAGGAGACTCTTTCTATGGCAATCTCGGGAGATTTTAGATAGAAAAAAAGGAGGGTCACCGAATAACCTTGTTTCTGGGCATTCTGAATAAACGGGCCGTAACTCTTTGACGACAAGGTTGTTTCAAATGCAAATGACTCTCCCCTTTCGAGTAGCTCATGAATTCTAAGGAGCATTAGTCTTCCCGCTTGAAGGCCTAAACGCTCCGGATGGAAAGGTGAGATGCCGCGAGCAATTTCATCTGCGTTCACGAATTCAGGCCAATCCAGTACGCCCGGTAGCATGGTAAAAGTCGCGGTGGTCTTCCCTGCGCCATTCGGGCCCGCGATGACGTAGAGCTGTTTCACGAGGTGAAAAATAAGTGCCGGCAGTGGATATGAATCTCTACCAGGGAATAAAGTCGGATTTTAGGGGTTCGTTGAGCTGTGCCGCTATGTATTCAGGGCTGTTGCACCTTCGCCGCTTCGAGTTCTTTGCCAGCTCTTATCAAAAAAGTGCAGCCGCGCACATAGGACACCAAACTCGCGAGTCCGCCGGCCACTCCAAAGACCAGTGCTGCATCGGGACTGTCGCTGAAGCTGCTCATAGTAGCGATTGCTACTCCACCAAGTCCAAGCAAAGGTGCTGCCAGAAAGCTACGCCCAGCTTGGTCAAGTGAATTGAGTGGAGTTCCTGCGTTGCGTGAAGGATACTGCGCACGCACTGCAAAAGGAGCGTCGACGGGAGCATCCGCCCAGCGCATGGCACGACCGCGGAATTGGGCGAGCGAACTCAAATACTGCTGGATGCGCGCGCGCTCCCAATCCGTCAGCTCTTTGATCGGAGTGAGGAGTACCCCGAGGGAGCCGTCTTCGAAGGGTTGGAGCGCCACAGAAGCGTGGTCGAAGCGGACGCCACTGCGGGTGAAGTACACCGTATCGGCTTCGAAGCGAAGCGTTTGGCCCACGGCAGAAAGGCTACAAAACAGCGCGAAAAGCAGGAGGAGGTGGTTCATGCCCGGAAGGTTCAGCGGAGGGCTGCGACACGGCAAGTCACACATTTTTTTTGTGCGCGGCGGCGGGGGTATCTTCCCGGCATGGAGCAGCAGGGGTTGACGCCGGCGGAGGTCGAGGAGCGGCGGAAGGTGCACGGGCGCAATGTGTTGCCCCGCGATCGGTGGGCGGTGTGGCGGCCGTTTGTGGCGGTGGCGCTGGAGCCGATGTTCTTGCTGCTTGTGGCCACCGCGGGCGTGTATTTTGTGTTGGGCGAGCGGCAGGAGGGATGGGCGATGGTGGTGGCGCTGGGGCTCGTGGCGGGCATCGACGCTGTGGGCAATGTCCGGAGCAACCGGGCCGTGGCGGCGCTGGCACGGGTGGCGGCGCGGTCGGCGCGGGTGCTGCGGGAGGGGAAGGTGATGGAGGTGGCGGCGGCGGACCTCGTGGTGGACGATGTAGTGGCGGTGGAGGAGGGGACGACCGTGCCGGCGGACGGCGAGGTGGTGGAGGGAACGGATTTGGCCCTCAACGAAGCCATGATGACCGGCGAATCCGTCGCCGTGGACAAGCGCGTCGGCGACGGACTGCTCGCGGGGACCCACGTGGTGCGCGGCAACGGCTGGATGCGCGTGACGGCGGTGGGTGCAGCGACCGGCATGGCGGCCATCGGGGCCCTGGCAAAAGCGACGGGGAAGGAGCGGACGCCGCTGGGGCGCAAGGTGGACCGGTTCGTGCGCGGCATGCTGCTGGCGGGCGGCGGGGTCTTCGTAGCGGTGGTCATCTACCACAGCCGGGAAAGCGGAAGCGTGCTGCACGGGCTGTTGCACGGGCTCACCCTGGCGATGTCGGTGGTGCCGGAAGAGGTGCCGGTGGCGCTTTCGACCTTTCTGGCGCTCGGCGCCTACCGCATGCTGCGCCACGGGATCATCGCGCGGACTCCGGCCACGGTGGAGACCTTGGGGTCGGCGACCGTGTTGGCCGTGGACAAAACAGGGACGCTGACGCTCAACCGGATGGAGCTGGTGGCCTCGGTCGATGCGGAGCCGGAAGAGCCGGCGTGGTGGTGGGCATTTTGGGCCAGCGAGCCGGAGCCGTTCGATCCGATGGAGCAGTCGCTGCATGCGCGGTGCCGGGCGGAGGGGCGGGATGCCGCCGGGTTTCAGCTGGTGAAGGAGTACCCGCTCGGCGGGGCGCTGCCGGTGATGACGCACGTGTTCCGGCATCCCGACGGGCGGCAGTACGTGGCGTGCAAAGGGGCGCCGGAGGGGGTGCTGGCGCTGTGTGCCGGGCTCGGGGCGGAGGCGCGGGCGCAGGCCGCGGCGGAGGCGGCGCGGCTGGCAAGGGAGGGGCTGCGGGTGCTGGGGGTGGCCCGCGTGCCGGCGTGGGACGGGGTGTTTCCGGAGCGGCAAGAGGAGTGGCCGTTTGAGTGGGTGGGGCTGGTGGCGTTCTCGGATCCGGTGGCGCCGGGGATTCCCGAGGCGCTGGCCGGGCTGCGCGGGGCGGGGTTGCGGACCGTGATGATCACGGGCGATGCGCCGGAGACGGCGGGGGCTGTGGCGCGCCAGGTGGGGATCCGCGCGGAACGGATCGTGACCGGGCCGGAGTGGGCGGCGATGGGGGAGGAGGAACGCGTCGCTGCCGTCCGGGCGGCGGACGTCTACGCCCGCATCCGCCCGGAGGCGAAGCTCCAAATCGTCACCGCCCTCGCCTCCTCCGGCGCCATCGTCGCAATGACTGGCGACGGCGTCAACGACGCACCGGCCCTGCGCGCCGCCCACATCGGCATCGCCCTCGGCCGCCGCGGCACGGAGGTCGCGCACGCCGCTGCCGGTTTGGTCCTCGTCGAAGACGACCTCGCCACCCTGCTTCCCGCGCTCCTGCTCGGCCGCCGCCTCAATGCGAACCTCCGCAAAGCCATCGGCTACGTGGTTGCCATCCACGTGCCCATCCTCGTCCTCGTCCTCGCTCCCACGCTGCTGCCCGGGCTGCCGGCCATGTTGCTCACGCCGCTCCACGTGGTTTTCCTCGAGCTGCTGATGGGTCCCACGTGTTCGTTGGCCTTTGAGCGCGAACCCACCACCGAGGACGAAGTGGCCCGCCCGTGGCCGGTCGGCGGCGGCCTGCTCGGGCCCGGCGCCCTCGGCACTGTCCTCGCCCGCGGCCTGCTCCTTTCCGCCGGCTGCCTCGCCGCCGCTTACCTGGTCCCGCTCCTGACCGAATCGACCGGAGATGCAGCCGTCCGTACCGCCGCCTTCGTCGCACTCGTCACCGGCAACGC
>CAZMNI010000119.1:0-1380 GCA_964567615.1 uncultured Chryseobacterium sp. | reverse complement strand
CTCAAACTCAAACTCCAACTCGCAAACTCTAACCTTTCCTTAACATTCCCTTAACGCCGCCCGTGGATGCGTGCCGGACGTTTGTAGTGCAATCCAAACCTGTCGGGGATGCGTATTAAGACACTCATTTTCAGCGTTATCGCTGCAAGCGCGTTCACAGCGTGCACGAAGGACTCCACCATCGAGCTGCCGACGCCGGCGCCGAATGACAACGTGGTAGTTCGGACGAACATCACCGAGAACACCGTTTGGACCGCAGACCGCGTCTGGCAACTTTCGGGACGGATTGCCGTGACGAACGGCGCTACGCTCACGATCGAGCCGGGCACCATCATCAAGGGCGAGCCGGGGACGGGTGCGAACGCATCGTCGCTGGTGGTGGCCCGTGACGGGAAGTTGGTGGCTGATGGGACCGAAGAGGCGCCCATCATCTTCACGTCGACGGCAGACGAGTTGATGCCGGAGGACATCGCCGTGGGCGTGTTCGTGAGCCCGAATTTGAACGCGACCATCAGCGGCCTGTGGGGCGGGGTGATTGTGTTGGGTGAAGCACCGGTGTCGGCATCGAACGACGCCGGCGACGTGAGCCAGGTCCAAATCGAAGGCATTCCGACCTCCGACCCGACGGGACTGTACGGCGGCAACGACCCGGAAGACAACAGCGGCATCTTGCGGTACGTGAGCATCCGCCACGGCGGCGCGAACATCGGCTCGGGGAACGAAATCAACGGACTCACCCTCGGAGGAGTGGGCCGCGGAACGACGGTGGAGCACATTGAAATCGTCGGCAACCAAGACGACGGCATCGAGTGGTTCGGCGGTACGGTGGACGTGAGCCACGTGGTGGTTTGGAACGCAGGCGACGACGCCATCGATACGGACCAGGGGTGGTCGGGCACGCTCGACAACTTCGTCGTGGTGGCGCCGCAAGGCCATTGCTTCGAGCTCGACGGGCCGGAAGGCACGCTGGTCGCGGGCCATACGATCCGCAACGGCTCGGTGCTGGCGTCGTGCGAGGTGTGGGAATCCATGGACCTGATCAACACGGACGACAACAGCCGCGTGGTCCTGGAGCACATCTATTTCACGGGCATCCGTCCGGGCCAAACCATCAACCGGACCACCCACCAAGCGGGTGCCGTGACCTTCTCGGACATCTACTTCGACCTGACGCCGGACCAAGTGGCCGCGCACATCAACGGTGCGGTGCCTGCCGGGGTGCAGGCGGCCGATGCGCCCCAGGCCGATTTGCCAGAGCTGCGTTGGACCTGGGCGAACGCTGCAGGTGCCTTGAGTATCTTCTGATAACTCCCTCTTTATGAAGCATTTGTTGCTCGCGCTGGCAGGCGCGGCCTGGGCCGCTGTTGCCAGCGCCCAAAC
>CAZMNI010000118.1:0-6735 GCA_964567615.1 uncultured Chryseobacterium sp. | reverse complement strand
ACATCGAAGTGCCCGGCGTAGGCGAGCGCGTCATCAAGTGGTTTGGCATCCTGCGTCCAACGGACCTTGACAACTTCTAACCGGCGATTCCTATGAAGCAACTCACTTCCCTCCTGCTGGCCAGTGCCCTGATAGGCGCTGTGACTTCGGTCGAAGCTGGCAACCCGGACCGCGCTGGTTCTGCGGGTGCCGGACAACTTCTCATCAACCCGTGGGCCGGATCGAACGGTCTTGCGGGCATGGACATGGCGAGCGCCCGTGGCATCGATGCTGCGTTTACGAACGTGGCCGGCCTCGCTTTCATCAACAAGCAAGAACTCACCTTCGCGAACACCCGGTACCTCAGCGGTTCTGGCATCGCGGTGAACAGCATCGGCTTCGGTACGAAACTTGGAGAATCCAGCGTCCTCGCCCTTACGGTGATGAGCATGGGCTTCGGCGACATTCCGATCACCACGGAGGACCTCCCCGAAGGCGGCATCGGTAGCTTTTCACCTTCGTTCTCGAACATCGGCGTGACGTACGCAAAAGCGTTCTCAAACTCGATCTACGGTGGCCTCACCGTGCGCGTCATCGGCGAAGCCATTTCGAACGTCCGCGCAAGTGGTGTGGCCTTCGATGCCGGCATCCGCTACGTGACCGGAGAAGACGAGCGCCTCCGCTTCGGCATCGCCCTGCGAAACGTCGGTGCACCCATGCGCTATGCCGGTGACGGCTTGACCGTGACGGCCACGCCGCAAGGGTCTGCCATCAACCTGACCATGCTGCAGCGCGCTGAACGGTATGAACTGCCCTCCCAGGTCAACATCGGCTTCGGGTACGACGTGATGAAAAGCGAACAAGTCACGGCTACTGTCAATGGCCAGTTCGTCTCGAACTCGTTCACGAAGGACCAGTACGGCGTCGGCGTCGAGGCGCGTTACCGCGACCGCGTGACCCTCCGCGGCGGATACGTCGTCGAGCAAGGCGGCATGGGTGAAGGCAACTTGTCGACGGCCTACAACGGGCCAGCAGGCGGCTTCTCCGTGAACATCCCTGCCGGATTGAACGGTTCGTACATCGGGCTCGATTACGGGTACCGCACAACGGTGAATTTCGCAGGCAACCACTGCATCGGAATCCGCATCGTCGTCTGACGCTGGGATTCTTCTATATTTGGAAAAGCCGAAAGCCCGTCTCGACGGGTTTTTGGCTTTTTTGTCCATCTACCCATCCGCGATGTCTACGATTTCCTACCTGACAAAAGAGGGGCTCCAGAAGCTCAAGGACGAGATCCACCACCTGAAGACAGTGGAACGCCCGCGCATTTCCGGCCAAATCGCCGAAGCCCGCGACAAAGGTGACTTGAGCGAAAACGCCGAATACGACGCCGCGAAAGAAGCGCAAGGCATGCTCGAAGCGAAGATTGCAAAACTCGACGGCATCCTAGCGAACGCCCGGCTCATCGACGAAGACCACATCGATACGTCGAAGGTGTTCATCCTGAGCAAGGTGAAAATCCGCAACCTGAAGACGAATGCGGAAATGAGCTACACCTTGGTGGCTGAAAACGAAGCAAACCTCGCAGAGAAGAAAATCTCGGTGGATTCGCCCATCGGCAAAGGCCTGCTGGGCAAAGCGGTCGGGGAGGTCGCGGAGGTACAGGTGCCGGCTGGCCTCATTCCGTTCGAAATCCTGGACATCTCCCGCTGATGCCTTCGGTGTTCAGCCGCATTGTGGCCGGCGAGCTGCCGTGCCACCGCATCGCCGAGGACGAGCGCTTCCTCGCATTTCTCGACGTGATGCCGCTGGTGGAGGGCCACGTGCTGGTCATCCCGAAAGCTGAAGTGGATCAGTTCTTTGACCTCGATCCGGAGGTGTTGGCCGGGCTGACGGTCTTCGCTGCAGGGGTGGCACGCGCGATTCGCGAGGCCATTCCGTGCAAGCGGGTGGGGGCCGCTGTGATCGGGCTCGAAGTCCCCCACGCACACCTCCACCTCGTGCCGCTGCAAACGGTCGGAGACATCAACTTCGAGCGGCCCAAACTCAAGCCGACCCCCGACGAACTCGCTGCCGTGGCAGCCCGCATCGTCGCGGCTTACCGCTCCTGACCGACCAACGCGGTCCAAATGCTCAACTTCCCGGCATCTTCGCGGGTCCAAATCGGCCACACCCGCCCCCCGTACGCCGTGACATTCGTATAGTCACCGAAGAACCGCGCAAGGCCCGGAACAAAGGGAGATTCTGAGACACATTGATCGGTCCACGTCTTGCCGCCGTCGCGGCTGGACGATAGCCACACTTCGGTGGCAAGGGGCGCTGACGCAGATGCTCGGCGCCGGTCGTAGTACACCACGTGAACTTCGTGGGTGACCGGGTCGACTGCGATCCAGGTGAAGAATTGGTGCGCGCCGGGGGCGTCGCTGTGGACGCGAACCGGAGCGGTCCAGGTGTTGCCAGCATCGTCCGACGTGACCACTACGACGTCTGCATCCGCCTCGCCGGCCCGCGTATCGCACCACACGACATAGATCCGCCCCGAGCTGGGATCGGCCACGGTGACGGGCATGCCATTCGCGCGCCCGATGCCCGGGATGGTCAGATCCCACCCCCCGACCAGGTCCGCGACCCGCGTCTCCCGCGGCAGCCACGTCCGTCCGCCGTCCACGCTGCGGTTGAACCAAATCGCCTCGTCCCGCCCCCACGCCACCACCACGGTCCCGTCGGGGAGCACTGCAGGCACCGACCCTTCCACGGTAGCGTCGCCGTCGCGGCAATCGCCGGCCACTGCGCTGACCCGCACCGGCGCTGTCCAGCGGACCGCCCGCCGGCCCGCGGAACTGCACAGAATCACCGTGCTGTCCCCGGGGTCCGTGCTGTCGTACCGGTCGAACTGCGTCCAGCAGGTGTGGATGCGGCCGTCGGGAGCGACCGCGGCCCATTCCTTGTCTTGGTCTTTCGTGCCATTCAAGCCGATGCCCGCGCCGCGCGACCAGGTCCGGCCGCCGTTGCCGCTGCGTTGGACCACGATGCGGTCGAGCAGCGACGGATGGGCCCACCCCTTTCCAGATGGGTCCGAGAGGTGGAAATAGTAGAAGTCGCCCCGGTCGTTTGCTACGATGCACGGGTCGCCGTAGACGCCGTGGCGCGAGCGCAGCCGGTCCACGGTCCAGGTGCGGCCGCCGTCGCGCGAGTGGTACACGTCGTCGAGGACCGACCCGGCCACGAGGCGCCGCGGATCGGTGGGGTCGACGGCGATGGAAGGCTCGCAGGGGAAGGACCGGCCGTCCTGTGCGTGGATGCGGACGTTGAGGGGGGAAGTTTGGGGCGCGGCGCCACCGGCGGCCGCTGCCCAAACCCCCACCGCAAGCCCGACTGCGCGGAATGCGCTCATCGGTTGCGCGCGGCCTGCACCTCCGCGAGGTCGGCCTCCATCGCCTTCAGCTGCGCGAGAAACTCCTCCTGGATCGCGAGGTGCTCGGCATCGCTCAGCCCTTCGACTGGCGCGGCGTGGTGGTGATGCGCATGGTCCCCTTCCTCGCCGTGGTCGTGCGCGTGGTCGTGCTCTTCGCCCGGCAATCCGGTCACGGTCGCAGAGAAATCGTGGAAGCGCGTGTCGAGGTTTGCGAGGGCTTCCGCCGCGAGGGTCCACACGAGGATGGCCGTCGAATCACCGGTTGCAGATGAAGCGGCACGGAGCGAGTCCACCGCGGCGATCTCGGCGGCAATGCCGTCGTGCAGGGTGCCGCTGAGGGCGATGACTTGGGCATGGACTTCGCGCGCTTTCGCGAGTTCTGCGCTGTCCGGCGCCGAGCCGCAGGCGACGAGGAAGAACAGTGCGGCAGAAAGGAGGGTGTATTTCATGGGGCTGAAGTTCGGAATCAGAAGCGCGATTGCGACGGGGGCACGGGATCGTAGCCCCATCCGCCGCCGGGCCGGCAGCGTGCGATGCGGCGGAGGGTGAGCCACCCTCCACGCCACGGGCCATGCAGCCGGATGGCCTCGACGCCGTAGGCACTGCACGACGGCGTGAAGCGGCAATTCGCGCCGAGGAGGGGGCTGAGGAAGAGTTGGTAGAGCCGGATGGCCCCGATGAAGAGGCGGCCCATCACAGCGGCAGGCGTTCGAGGAGGAGGAGGAAGGCCGGGCCGGCAGCGGCGCCGGTGAGGAAGAGTTGGCGCGTGCGCGGAGCGATGCCGGCGCGGCCGGCGAGGGTCACGGCGCCGAGGAGGGCGGTCAGGATCAGGATTTGGCCGGCTTCTACGCCGAGGTTGAACCGCAGCAGCGCTCCCACGATGCCCTCGCCGGGATCCGAGGCAATGCGAAAAAAGGTGGAGAAGCCCAGCCCATGCACCAGCCCGAACACCACGGTCACGCCATAGGTCATGGCCGACGGCCCTTCCACGGCCCGTTCGCGGGCATTCGCCACCGCGGTCACCACGATGCTCAAGGGGATCAGGAATTCGACCCAAACCGGATCCGGATGCACCCACTCCAGCCCCGCAAGTACGAGGGTGAGCGAGTGGCCGACGGTGAACGCAGTGGCCAGCAGCGCGAGCCGGCCGAGGTGCCTCCACTCCGCCCACGCCATCAGCGCGAGCAAGTACAGCATGTGGTCGTACCCCCCGGGGTCGGTGATGTGGCGCAGGCCGAGCAGCAGTTCTTCCATTGCTTCACTTCACTCGGTCGTACCGGCAAATGCGGAACGGATGCGCATGGCGCTCGTCCCCACGGTGCACCAGCAGTTCCGTACAGCTCCACCCCTCCCCGGGCGTCACATGAAAAAACGTATCTCCTTCCGGCGCCGCCTCCACGTGGGTCAGGTACATCCGGTCCACCATCCCGGCTTCAAGCGCCGCCGCGTAGAGCTGCCCGCCGCCGATAACGAAGGCCTCCTCCGCCCCTTCTGCGGCCGCGTGGGCCACCGCCTCAGCCACCCCGGGCACCACCACGGCACCGGGCGCCGCGTACCCCGCATTCCGCGTCACCACCACGTTGAGCCGGCCAGGCAACGGCCGCACCGATTCCGGCAACGACTCGTAGTTGCGGCGGCCCGTAATGACCGGGCAGCCGAGCGTCGTGGCTTTGAAGAAGCGAAGGTCTTCCGGCAGGTGCCAAACCAGCGCATTGTCCCGCCCGATGACGCCGTTCTCTGCAACGGCAGCGATGAGTGAGATGCGCATCAGACGGCGACCGGTGCGGCGATGTGGGGGTGCGGATCGTAGTTGTGGACGGCGATGTCTTCGAAGCGGAAGGCAAACAGGTCATCCACGTCCGGGTTCAGGGCAAGGGTGGGCAAGGGCCGCGGGGTGCGGGTGAGCTGCTCGCGCGCCTGGTCGAGGTGGTTCGTGTAGAGGTGCACGTCGCCGAAGGTGTGCACGAATTCGCCGGGCTCCAGGCCCACGACTTGGGCCACGAGGTGCGTCAGCAGCGCGTAGCTCGCGATGTTGAAAGGCACACCGAGAAAGACGTCGGCGGAGCGCTGGTACAGCTGGCAATTAAGCCGGCCGCGGCCGACATGGAACTGGAACAGGCAATGGCACGGCGGCAGGGCCATGTCGTTGACGCACGACGGATTCCAAGCAGACACCACGTGGCGGCGCGAGTAGGGAGACGTGCGCAGGGCGTCGACGAGTGCGGCGATTTGGTCGGTCGCCGTGCCGTCCGGGTTCGGCCAGCTGCGCCATTGGTAGCCGTAGACCGGCCCGAGATCCCCGCGCTCATCCGCCCACTCGTCCCAAATCCGCACCCCGTTCTCCTGCAGGTACGCGATGTTCGTGTCGCCCTTGAGGAACCACAGGAGCTCGTGCACGATGGACCGCAGGTGCAGTTTTTTTGTGGTGAGCAGGGGAAATCCCTCTGCCAAATCCACGCGCAGCTGGTACCCGAAGCACCCGAGCGTCCCCACGCCCGTCCGGTCTTCCCGGAGCTCCCCGTGGTCGAGGATGTGCTGCAGCAAGTCGTGGTAGGCCTTCATGTGACGAAGTTACAACGGACCCCACCTGCGCACCGCTGCATGCACCAAGAGCAAATGCGCGATGAGCGCGGCATGCAGTGGAGCGAGGTACAGCGGCCACCCCCATTCCGCCCGCACGAGCGGGTTGCTGACCTTCGGTGCTTCCCAGACGTACATGTAGTTCGCGGTAACCTCCTGCGGCCAAACGGTGTTGATCACGTAGTTCACCCCCAGGACCGCAAACGAAAGCACGGCCGCGGCCCCGTAGGTCCAGCCCACGGCGCCCCGCGGGATGCGCATCCCGTACTCGCGCATCATCAGGATGGGTACGAAGATGATGGCGCCGTGTTTGGCACAATACTCCACGAGCACGAAGGGCGCATCGCCCAGCGTCAACTGCGGTGTGAGAAACGAATGCACCCCCCCGATGATGCCGAGAAAGAAGGAAAACGTGAAAATTCGCGGGTCGCGCACGAAGCAGTTTACCGCGATCAGGAGGTAGTTGAGGCCGCAGAAATGCAGGGGCAGCGAGCGGTGGACAGTGAACGCGGGCTCCCCGGTGAACAGTTGGTAGCCCGGTAGCAATGCATTGCCTATCAGCAAGATGACCCCGAGCGTCCGCAGTGCCCGGTCGCGGCCCGGGCCTTCGGCCGGAACCCCGCGGCGCCACGCGTAGAGCAGCGCGAGGCCCCCGAGCAAGGTCAGTCCCCACATCGCCCAGTACCGGGGTTCGTCGGGGTGAACGGTGATGTCGTAGCGTACCATGAACGCGCCGAATATCGCCGAAATATCTTTGCCGC
>CAZMNI010000117.1:1603-6828 GCA_964567615.1 uncultured Chryseobacterium sp. | reverse complement strand
ACCCCTACGGCTGCACCGCCACCTCGGCGCCGTTCCCCGTCGCCCCGACCTCGGTCATCACGCTCAGCACCTCCCTCCCGATACCTGCGGCAACCGCATGGTACGACTTCTCGGGCAAACTGCTGGCGGTCGGCATGCTACCGCCGGAAACACACCGCGGGTGGGTCCTTGCCCTTCATCGGTTCCCCGACGGGACGTTTCACACCGAAGGGCGGTTCATAACCCCCTGAACCGGCGCACCCACGCAACAGCGATTTTGCGACCTTCGGGCGCATGGGCGAGCTTCCCTTCTTCACAAACCTGCTGATTCTGCTGGTCACGGCGCGGCTGTTCGGAGAACTCTTCGAACGCATGCGCCAACCGTCGATGATCGGCGAAATCATCGCAGGGATGATCCTCGGGCCCAGCGTGTTGGACCTGATTCACCGCACCGAGGAAATCAAGGTCATCTCCGAGTTGGGCGTGTTCTTGCTCGTGATCCTGGCGGGGCTGGAAATCCGCATCGACGACATCCTCAAGTCGATGCGCGGGCGCAACATGATCATCTCGCTGCTGGCCTTTGCTTTGCCCTTGGCCGGCGGATTTGCCGTGGGCCACTTCTTCGGGCAGCAGGTGATGACGTCCGTCTTCATCGGGCTGTGTGTCGCGATTACCGCGCTGCCGGTGAGCATCCGGATTTTGATGGATTTGGGCCAAATCAACTCCGCCATCGGAAAACGGATCATCTCCGTCGCCATCTTCGATGACGTCCTGGCCCTCACCGTGCTCGGCGTCCTGCTGAACGTCAAAGACACCGACATGTCGCTCGGTGCCGTGATGGGCATCACCTTGCTGTCGTTGGCGAAGCTCATCGCGTTCATCGTGGTGCTGAGTTTGGCCTACCTCTTCATCAATCGCCTCATCCGCAAAGGCGATGTGGTGGAAATGGGCCTCAACCGGGTCCTCGAATTTCTCCGCGGCAAAGAATCCCTCTTCGCCATCTTCTTTGCCTTCGTACTCCTGTTCTCGACCATCACGGAAAACCTCGGCTTCCACTTCATCATCGGGGCCTTCTTCGCGGCGATGCTCATCAGCGACACGGTCATCGGGAAGGACCACCTGAAAACGGTGGAATCGACCGTCAGCAGCCTGGCCATGGGCTTTCTCGCACCCATTTTCTTCGCAGGCATCGGGCTGGAGTTCAACGTGGGCTCCATCGAGAACCTGTGGCTGCTCGCCGGAGTCATCGCGGTATCGTACCTGACGAAGATCTTCGGCGGATTCCTCGGGTGCTCGCTCGCAGGCCTCGACCGCCGGACCTCGTGGATCGTGGGCATCGGCCTCAATGCCCGCGGCATCATGGAACTCGTCATCGCGAACATCGCCTACAAAGCCGGCCTGATTTCCACCGAAGTGTTCTCCATCCTGGTCATCATGGGGGTGCTGACGACGCTCACCACCCCGCTGATGCTCAAGCGGGGCTTCCGTCGGTTAGCGGCTGCGGAGGCACCTGCTGTTCCAGCCGCATGAGCCGGTAGACCGCCGGCACCACGAAGAGGTTGAGCACGGTGGCAGAAAGCAGGCCGCCGAGGATCACGACCGCCATCGGGCTTTGGATTTCGTTGCCCGCAGCCTCGCCGTTGATCGCCAGCGGCACGAGCGCCAGCGCAGTCGCAAGTGCCGTCATAAGAATGGGATTCAGCCGATCCTGAGCCCCCTGCACCAGAAGCTCCGTTCCTTGCAGTCCCGCCTTTGCCAAATCTTGGTAGCGGGAAACCAGCAAAATCCCGTTCCGCGCAGCGATCCCGAACAAACTCAGGAATCCGATGACGGAAGCGATGCTCACCACACCGGTCGTCAGCGCCACCGCCGCGATGCCGCCCACCAGTGCCAGCGGAAGGTTGATCAGCACCACCCCGGCCAGCCGTGCGTCGTTGAATTCATGCCGCAGCAGCAGAAAAATCACGAACACTGCCAGCACTCCGGCTCCGAGCAGCAAGATATTCGCCCGGCTCGCGCTCTCGAACTGCCCGCCCAACTCGACCCGGTACCCCTCAGGCAGTGGCACCTGCTCCGCGAGCTCCGTGCGGATGTCCGCCACCACCGCGGCCAAATCCCGGCCCTCCACGTTCACGGCGATCACCGCTTTGCGCTCCACCTGCTCGCGGTTCACCTGGAACGCGGTGCCCACGCTCCGCACTTCCGCCACCTCCACGAGCGGCACGCGCCGCCCGTCCGGCGCATCAACGGTCCATTCCTCTACCGCCTCCAGCCCCTGCCGGAACTCCGGCGCCATGCGCACCACAAGTTCTGCCCGCCGGCGATTGCCAAGCATCACCGTTCCGACGTGAGCGCCGCCGAGCGCCTGTTCCACGAACCGGTTCAAATCCCCGACGGTCATCCCGTACGCCGCCAGCAGTTCTCGCCGCGGCACAATCCGCAGTTCCGGCACCTCGGCCATGGGTTCCGGCGCGATATCCACACAGCCCGGAATGCTTTTCAGCACGGCTTCCGAGGCTTTGCTCAGGCGAGCAAGCTCGCCCAAATCCGGACCGAAGACCTTCACCGCAATCGCCGCCCGGGTGCCGCTGAGCATGTGGTCAATCCGGTGCGAGATGGGCTGCCCGATGCTCGCATGGACGCCGGGCAGCTGCGCAAGCGCCTCCCGGACCCGCGCCAGGAACTCCGCCCTTCCACCCTCCCCGAGCACGAACGGCGCATCAATCTCCGACGCATTCACCCCCTGGGCATGTTCGTCGAGCTCCGCACGCCCGGTGCGACGCGTAACCACCTCGATTTCTGGCATCTCCAGGAGCAACTGTTCGGCCTGCCGCCCGATCCTCTCGCTCTCGGCCAGCGACATCGCCGGCGGGCCCACCACGCTGACCACCAGCGACCCCTCGTTGAACTCCGGCAAGAACGACCGCCCCAGCCCCCACGCCACGGCCATGCTTGCAGCAAACAGAACGCCCGCAGCCGCTACTACGATACGCGGACGACGCAGAACCGGACGCAGCAACGCCACATACCCCCGCGCCAGTGCACGCTCAAACCGCGTCGGCGCATGCCCCCTTGCCGCCGCAGGCCGGTCGAGCAACCACGCGCACAGCACGGGCGTCAAGGTCACGGCCACCGCCAGCGACATCAGGACCGACGTCATAAACGCGATGCCGAGGGGCCGCAACAACCTTCCCTCCATCCCATCGAGGAAGAACAACGGCACGAACGCCACGAGGATGATGAGCGTCGCCACCACGATGGAACTGCGGATTTCAAGCGAAGCGGCCTTTACCACCTCCACCACCGAAGGCCGCACCTCCACCGGCAGCTGCAGCCGCTCGCGCAGCCGCCGCACCACGTTCTCCACGTCGATGATGGCATCGTCCACAAGGGCTCCGATCGCAATGGCCATCCCCCCGAGGCTCATGGTGTTGATGCCATATCCCAGTGCATTCAACACCAGCACGCTGGCGAGCAAGGAAACCGGAATTGCCACGAGCGAAATCGCAGTGGTCCGCAGGTTTGCGAGGAATACAAGCAGGACAACCACGACAAAAAAGGCACCCTCGACCAGGGTGCGCTGCAGGTTTGCCACGGATACTTCGATGAAGTCGGCTTGCCGGAAGACGTCGTTGCGTACGGTCACTCCAGGAGGCAGTGCCGCCCGCAGGTCGTCCACGACGGCGTCGAGCCGCGCAGTCAATGCGAGGGTGTTGACATCGGGCTGCTTCGCCACCGTAAGCACCACAGCGGGCCGGCCGTTGCAGGAGGCCGTGCCGATGGGGTCCGGAGCGCCGAAGGCGACGTCGGCGACGTCCCGGATGCGGTAGGGGGTGCCCGGGACCGGCGCGGCGGCGAGCGTGGCGGTGTCGGTCACGCGGCCAGAGGAGGCGATGAGGTACCGGTTGCCGTGGTCGTCGAGGATGCCGCCGCCGGCGACGCCGCCGGACTCTTCCGCCGCGTGGAGGAGGGCGGTGTACGAGATGCCGGCGTGCGCGAGCCGGAGGGGGTCGGCCTGGACCTGCATTTGGCGCACCTCGCCTCCGATGACAGAGACATTCGCCACGCCCCCGAGTCCCATCAGACGAGGCCGGATTTCCCAGTCGGCGAGGGCGCGAAGCTCTCCTGCATCCAACGAATCGGACTGCAAGGTCAGCAACATCACCTCGCCCATGATCGAAGCCACCGGCGCCATCGTCGGCGCGTCGACTCCCGCCGGCAGCTGTGTACGCGCAAGGGCCAGCCGCTCGTTCACCAACGCCCGGGCCCGGAACGCATCCGTTTCCCACGCGAACTCGACCCAAACAATGGACAAGCCCCCCATCGAAGCTGACCGAATCCGCCGAACCCCAGGTGCTCCGTTCAATGCCGTCTCGATCGGAAACGTCACCCGCTGTTCCACATCCACCGCTCCCATCCCATGGGCCTCGGTCATCACGGTCACCGAAGGCGCCGTCAGATCGGGAAATACATCCACTTGCATGGACCGCAGAACCACAGTACCTGCAATCAGCAGCGCCGCAGTCGCGCCGAGTACCACCCCGCGGTGGGTCAGCGAATACGTCAGAATGCGCGTCAACATGGTCTCAGTGGCTGTGGCCGTGGGCCGGTGTAGAACCTGCCATCGCCACCATCCGAACGGCATAGGCCCCTTGGGTCACAATGCGTTCACCGGGGGCGAGTCCTGCGGTGATTTCAACGAGGCCGCCCGACCGTGCACCCGGAGTCACCGGAGCGATGCGGTACGCTTCGCCCCCTTCGGCCACCACCACAGAGAACGTCCCATACTGCTCAAGGAGTGCAGATTCCGGCACAGCACACGCGACCGGAAGCCCATCGTACCGCAGCTGCACCTCCGTGTATCTCCCCGGTACCCCGTCGATCCCATCTACTTCGAACAGGGCCTTCACCGTGCCCTCCTGAGAAACCGGGCTCAGCGCATGCAGCCGCCCTAACCGCCAGGGCCCGTCGGGTGTTTGGACCCACGCGCCTTCGCCCTGTTCAAGCTGTTGCTCCACCGCCAGGGGCAGCTGCACCTCGACATATCCCGCAGCGCCGCTGGAAATCGTGGCCAAAGCCGTACCCGCCGCTACAAAGGTGCCGGGCAGCATGTGGACGTGGGCCAGCCTTCCCGCCGCGGGCGCACGCACCGCGGTTCCGTTGCCATCGGGCCGGAAAGGCTCGAGCCGCCGCACCTGTGCGGCGGCCAAACTCCGACGCAGACGAGCCGACTCGAGCTCCGCCCG
>CAZMNI010000117.1:0-1503 GCA_964567615.1 uncultured Chryseobacterium sp. | reverse complement strand
AGCCGGATGCCCCGGTACACCGTATCCGGACCTGCCGTTCCCAGCGCAAAGGGCATGGCCCAGGCCTGCTCCTTCGACAACGCCACCTCCACCACCTCCTCCTCTGCATGCATCGCGCCCTCTTCATTCTCCATCACCTGCACGTGTCCGAGGTCCACACGTTCGCCGGAATACGTCACCCGCATTCTCCATGCCCCGGCGCGCGGCGGTGTCCAACTTCCCTTCCAAATCCCCGCTTGCGCAGGTGTGCCGACAACTCGGGTTGCTTGTCCACTCCCATCGAGCAGTTCCACCTCCACCCCTTCCAAAGCGGATGAGTCCTCAGGAACATGCGGGGCAAGTTGTGCCACGTGCACCGCAAAGGATACTTCTTCCTCGGCGATGGGCACAGGAAAATCCACGAAATACTCCCGGGTCATGGACCAAGCGGTCAACGCCCGCCGCGGCCGCTCGTGGTCGTGGCCGTGCTCCGCCGCCGGCTCATCGCAGCCCGAGAACACTACGCCCCCGATGAACAGGACGAGCACAGCAACAACACCGCCGGCACGGCCGGCATTCCAGAAAAGATGAACGTGCTTCATTGAAAGCGGTGGATGAGGAGCCGAACCTGCACCTGCAGGAGTTCGGCGTCGAGTTCGACAAGGGCATCTTCTGCAGCCCGCCGTGCGGCAAGGGCGGCAAAAAACGCAGGAAAATCCGCCCCCCCGGCTAGGAGGGCCTCCCGAAGGGCAGCCTCCCCGCGGTCGTCCGCCAGTTCACGGACGAGGTTCGCGCGGAGAAGACGCAACCGTTCATACGTATCCGCATCCCGCGAACGCTGCTGTTCGAGTCCGCGAACGACGGCATCGGCCCGATCGCGCGATGCCGCCACACCCACATCAGCCGATGCGAGGCCGGCGTTGCGCCCTACCAGCGGCATGGCCAGCCCCACGGTGGCTCCGCGGTACACACCGCCTGGCACACCTTGGGTGTTCCAGCCTGCTTGCCAAACAGGCCCCCGAAGCGCCGCCTCGGCGGCCCGTTCGCGCTCCGCCTCAGCAGTACCAAGCTGGGCACGCAGGGCCCTGGCATCGGCGTGGGCCCATACGGCGGCACTGTCTCCCAGCGCCACTGGACCATCCTGCCACCAGCCAGAAGGCAGCGCAAGCGGCCCGTCAGGCAGCGGTCCTGCCCACGCAGCGAGCTGCGCCCGCGCTGCCGCACGGTCCGATTCTGCCCGTCGCAAGTCCGTCTCAATGACTACTGCAGCAAATTCCGCTGCTGACGCCGTTGCATCTATTTCAAGCCCAGCCGCGCACCGATCGGCAGTCCAAGCCGCCACCCCGCGTGCGTCTGCAAGCCTGCCTTCAAGCAACGCGATGCGGCGTTCCGCGATCCAAGCGGCCACCCCGGCTAGCAACAGCTCCTCCGCCAGCGCCATGCGCATCACGGACACATCCGCTTCGGCACTGGCTGCCGCAGCCGCACCCCAACTTCGGGTCGCTCGGACCGTACGCGGCCCAT
>CAZMNI010000116.1:0-6907 GCA_964567615.1 uncultured Chryseobacterium sp. | reverse complement strand
CGGACGGGGTATGCGATGACGTCGACGCCTGCGTCGGTGCCCTCGATGCCTGCGGGATCTGCAACGGACCGGGAGCGATTTATGCTTGCGGCTGCACGGGCATTTCGGCCGGCGCATGCGACTGCGCGGGCAATACGCTGGACGCCTTGGGCGTGTGCGGTGGCACGTGCGCTGCGGATGTGAATGCGGATGGTTTGTGTGATGATGCAGAAGCAGGGGGGTGCTTGATTCCGAACGCATGCAACTACAACCCGTTGGCATTGTTTGACAATGGGTCTTGCGATTTCTGCTCCTGCTCAGGGTCTTCCGCAGGTGGGCCCTATGCGCTCGAGGTAGAACCGTATGTTGTCAACGGAATTGCGGGCACGACGACTTATCGCATATACGTTCACCTGAATGAACCAAGTGACTTCTTGTCGGCAGTATATGGAAACGGTGCGTTCCCGCTGCAAGTGAATACTACCACTTCCTTCTATAACAGCTCCTCAGCAACAGGGGCAACGGCGGCTGGGATTTCTCCAGCACTCGTTGCTCTCACTCCTGAACTCGCGTACGATAGTTGGGTAACCATCGGCATTGATTCGGCACCACAGGGCACAGAAACGGCCATTAATCTGGTGGAGAGTTCAGGTCAAACTTGGTCATCCAGTTTGGTTGCAGGGACACCGGCAGATGGACAGAACATTGCCTCCGATGCTGGGGGATGGTTTGTGGTCAACGGGTCGCCCAACGGACTTCCGGACGCGGTAAATGGTCGTGTTTTGGTCATGCAGGTCACTACTTCAGGGGCCCTATCTGGATCGTTGAATGCCCAAATTGTTCCGTCAGGAGGGGGGAATCAGCAGTTCGTACAATTTGAATTCAATGGACCCGGGACGTTCGCACCTCTGGGAGCATCCTTGTGGTCAACAAATGTTTGCGGTTGCATGGATTCTACGGCTTGCAATTATGACGCAGCTGCGAATTCTGGGGATGCGAGTGAATTCTGTGACTACCCAGTTCCAGGGTGTACCTGTGCTGGCGTCCAACTGTGCGACGGCACAGCAATCGCTTTTTCAGGCATTGATTCCGGACTAGAAGTTGCGTGTGATTACGCAGGGGATTTCTCGGATTTGGGAATAGGTGCAGTGAACAACTGTTCGGGGAGCACGATGGAAGTTACGACGACGCCTTTGGGCGCCGTGACCGTCGAAAATACGGCGACAACGTCTTACGGCCCAGGTCCGGATGGTGCGATTCGGATTTTCGGAATGGCGGCACTCGGTTTAGCGGATAGCGATTACTGGATAGAAACGGCACCTTTCGAAGTCACACGCTTCAGCAACGGTACGGCACGCGTCACAGGTTCTGTAGTGAACACTTTGGATGCGACACAGGGCTGGGATGTACATATTGTCCTCAAGGACGAACAGGTTGCTTCGAATTGGATAGCCGGAGGACCCGGGCGAGGGTTGATTTTAGCTTTCGGATGCGTGGCGAATACCGCCCAAATGGATGTTTATGTGTTGGATGCGGAGCAGAGTTATTTGACGGGCACCGGTGCTTATGCGGGCTCCTATCTCAACCTCACCCACATGCCCGTGAGTTTGAACAAACGGTTCCAACTGGGGATGGGAGGAAGTTCGCACAACTGCGGTTACGGGCTTGGAGGTTGGTTTGCTTGGAGCGGACAGGTCATGGGTGTTCCGGTGAATGGCGCCTCAGGGGATTTGGTTGTCGACTTGAGCGCGGATGCCCCTGCGGCACCCACCCTCAGCTGCAATGCAGAGTTGAATTTGCTCCATACCGTCTTTGACCCCGCGTGCAATCTCCACGTATCGGTGCTGCAAGAAGCGGAATATGTTGATGTGGTAGCACCCACGTTTGTTGCGGTTCCGCCTGATTTGGTCATTGCGTGCGGAACCCCGTTGCCTGCTGTGGCAAACGTTTCCGCCGTGGACAACTGCAGCGATGGAGCTGAAACAGTGGTTGTATACCTAGGCCAAACCGCGGTTCCGGGGGATTGCCCGAACGCGATGTCTGTCGTACGGCAGTGGAGTGCCTCAGATTGTTCCGGCAATGTGAGTACGTATGCTCAAACAATCACAGTCACGGACCAAACACCACCTGTTTTCACCTACATCCCCGAAAGTCAAACGTTTAGCTGTGGAGAGCCGATTGCAACAGGCGTGGCGGTTGCACAGGATGCGTGCGGCAGCGTGACGGTCACGTCGACTTCGCAGGATGTTTTGGGATGCGGGGACACGTTTACTCGGACAATCACCCATGTTGCAACGGATGCTTGTGGCAACCAAGCCATAGCAACAACGACGTTGACTGTTGTAGACGAGGTGGGTCCTGATTTCGGGACACCACCGGCTGCGGTGAACTTGCCTTGCGATGCCTTCAGTGTTGCGACGGTTTCACCGGTAGATGGTTGTGGCAGCATTGCGCTTGAATGGACGGATGTGAATTTTGCGGGAGGGTGCATTGCCGCAAACAGCAACGTGGTGAGAACCTACACGGCAACGGATGCCTGCGGAAATGTTTCGACGTTCTCTCAGCTCATTTATTTAACTGACGACGTGGCCCCTTCGTTGGCGTTGGAGTGTCCGGCGGACATCACCCTTGCATCGGATGGGACGTGTGGATTTGAAACCGCTTTGCTTGGCAGTGTAGTTGCCAGTGCTACAGACAACTGTGATCCAGCTCCGGCCGTAACAGTTGCAGTGTCGGATGGACCCCAGTCGTTCATCGGGACAGCGGATGACGCCATTTCGGAAGGGTCGTATTCGTTTACAAGAACGTATGCGGTGACTGCAATGGACCGCTGCGGAAATGCTACCGTGTCATCTTGTTCGCATGTCATAACGGTCATGGACGTCGCCCCTCCGATGATTGAATCGGTGGTATGCCCCTCGGATGTAGCATTAGATAGCGGCTCGGATTGCATGCCCTCGCTGGATCCATCATTTACAGGCGAACCGGGTGTGATTGTGCATGACAACTGCGACTCCAATGTTTCTGTGCATTGGACGTATGTCGATGAATCCATGGATACAGCAGGTGGTATTGCCGTCCTGCGGACATTCTCGGTTTGGGCAATGGACGATGCCGGAAATGCCAGTGTGTCGACCACTTGTAGCCATGTTATTACCACGGAAGATCATCAACCACCAGTTTTCGATTCCGACGACTTGCTCGTTTATGCAACGTGTAGTCAGTTGTCCAACCCATCAGACCCGCTTCTTGTGCCCGTGGACGTGAGTGACAACTGCGATGCGGCGCTGGAGGTTTCTGTGCAAGCTATTTTTGCGGCAGGGGGATGTCCTGGAACATGGAAGCGAACTTGGACTGCAACCGATGCCAGCGGAAATTCGGCCTCGGTTGAGCAGTTTGTGGTTTTGTATGACATAACACCTCCGACCATTTTCGTGCCGGCGGACGCAACGGTTACCTTGGGCTTGGAGTGTGTCCCTGACCACAGCCCCGCAGCAACGGGAATTGCTTCCGCATCGGACGATTGCACACAATCGGGATGGTACGACGCCACGTTGGTCACCTACTCCGACGGTCCGGCTACAGCAACGTGCGGTGCCGGTTACAGCTTTATCCGCACATGGACAGCACAGGACAATTGCCAAAATACCACCACGGCCACGCAAGTGATTTCAGTGGTTGACGCGGAAGCACCTCAGATTTCATTTGAAGCGGCAACGGTTTCGTGCAACCTCTACACGGCATCAGTTGATTATGGAAATGCGGAAATCGCTGATTGTGACATCAATGCTGCTGTGTCGTGGTCAGATGGTCCTGCACCGGAGGCGTGCGGCATTGTAGAACGGACCTATGTTGCGACCGATGGCTGTGGGAACAGTTCAAGTGCAACCCAGTTGATTGTCATTCAAGATACTGAGGCCCCCCAAATCGCTGCAGAGCCTTTCGTGCAGTTAGCTTGTACAGAACATCTGAGTGCAGGTCTGTTTGCTTCAGCGACAGACAACTGTGGTTCCCCCTCATTGACCTACACAGAACTTGCCTTTGCAGGGGGATGTGTGACGCCTTTCAGCAATTATGTGAGGATGTATACTGCGACAGATGCTTGTGGCAACACCACAATGTTTGAGCAGACCATTCATCTCATCGATACCGTTGGGCCGACTTTCACTTCGGTGCCGGCTGACATCAGCGTTGAATGTGATGAAATTGTACCGGGGCATTTGGCAGTTGCGGCGGACAACTGTGATGCAGTGCCTGTGGTTACCTATTCAGACGCTTTGGTTCCCGGTCCGACTGAAAACGACTACACCATTTTGAGGACGTTTACAGCAACCGATCACTGTGGCAATGCGACCTCTGCGGTTCAGACCATTTCCATCGAAGACACGACCCCACCCGTGGCAGTCAGTTACCAACCGAGTGTAACCACCAGCCCTGCAGGATGGGCGAATTTTGATTTTTCTTATTGGGAGCCGTTGAGCGTTGACAATTGCGACGCGACGACGGGTGGAGGCGGAGGGGTTGCAGGTGCAGGCTCGGGCACTGGAATTCCGGGGGAGTGGGACTACCAAATCGTGCCTGGGCCTTGTGCGGGTACGTTCGATGTAGAAGTAACGTATTCCCATCAGGATGTTTCCGGCAATGAGCTCCAAATCGTCATGCTGGTGAGTGTTGTGGACACCGAAGCGCCGGTGTTCGCCTCAGTTCCGGCAGACCTGGTGGTGGAGTGCGGCCAGCCAATTCCCATGGGGACAGTTTCTGCCATCGATGATGGAACGGCACCGGAGGCGATTGCAATCGCCATGGTGGAACAATTTGAAGCAGGGGCTTGCGGAAACAGCGGGACCCTCGTGCGAACTTGGACTGCGACAGATGCGTGTGGCAACACGGCAGTGCATGTTCAGGTCATAACACTTATCGACACTACGGGTCCGGTCTTCACCCTCTTCCCTGCAGATCAAACGAATTCTTGCACGGAGCAACCGTACGCCTACTCAGCCACGGATAACTGTGGGACTGTTGCCTTCGCGGAGAATAGGGTGGGCGCGGTAGATGCCTGCGGGAACTACGTCCAAGCTGTGACTATCACGGCGACCGATGCGTGTGGGAATGCTACCGCGCAGACCTTCACTGTAGTTGTGCAGGACACCCAAGCCCCCATTTTTGCAGGGGCGCTGCCTTCAAACCAAAGTGTTGCTTGTGATGCTGTGCCGTCGCCCCCCGTGTTGACAGCGACAGACAACTGTGACGGAGCAGTGGGTGTGCTTTTCGAAGAGGTTTCTACACCCGGGAATTGCCCAAGCACCTATACCTTGACTCGTACGTGGAGCGTTGCAGACTGCAGCGGAAACCAAGCAGTTCACACGCAAATTGTTGAAGTAACAGATGCCCTTCCCCCGGCCCTGGTTGCGGAAAATGAAGTGGATATCGCGTGCGGGTCATTCCCTGGCCTCGGAAATGCTACGGCGACGGATGCTTGCAGCGATGTGACATTGACTTTCATGGACCTACCGTTCGTTGGGGGCTGTGTCCAGCCGCTCGGCCAGTACATAAGAACCTATACAGCAACCGATGCATGCGGGAATTCGAGCACATTTGACCAAATAGTTACGCTCACAGATCAGACGGCTCCGGAGGTTGTTATTGCTTGTCCAGTTGATGTCACGGTCTCAATGAATGGGGAATGTACGGTGGACGTTGCCGTGGGGACAACGGGTGTTGCAGTTGCAACTGCGTCGGATGATTGCGATGCATCTCCCGCAGTCGTCGTGGATCATGTGGACAGTGAGCCGATTGCAGGGTGCGGAGGCAGCTACAGCTTCACGCGAACCTTTACGGCCATTGCAACTGACGCTTGTGGCAACCAAGCGATGGCAACGTGTTCACAAAACATCGCTGTGCAAGATGTACACGCACCCTCCATTGTTGCAGCTCCATTTGTTCAAGTAGGATGTGGGGAATTCACAAGCGCCGAATCGTTTGCAACCGCAAGCGATGGATGCAGTGCAGTCGAGTTGACGTGGACGACGTTGCCGTTTGCGGGGGGGTGTGTTACGCCGTACACGAATTACACTCGGGTTTATACGGCCACGGATGCGTGCGGAAACTCAGTTGATTTTGAACAAGTTATTATGTTGTTAGACACACAGGCCCCTGCGTTCACCGCAGTTCCGGCCGACGTGCTTATAGATTGTGACCAGCCTGTGCCGGTACCCAGTGCAACAGCAGTGGACAATTGTGATGCGGCGGTTGTCGTGTCCGCTTCGGATGTGATTCTTCCCGGTAGTTCAGCGAACGACTACACGATACAACGAACATTCACTGCAACCGATCATTGTGGGAATTCGACTGAAGCGGTTCAAATCATCCAAGTCCAAGATACCGTTCCGCCGGTGTTGGTGAACGTTGCCGATGAGGTGGTTGTCACGACAGAGGAATTGTCAGCAATGGGGGGCATTCAAGCCTTGTTGGCTTATTACCAGCCCTACTGCACAGACACGTGCGATGAGGGGGTGGACAGTTCGGATGCGGGAAGTCTGCTAGGCGGACCGGGAGCCATCGTAGGAACTGCAACATACGTTGCAACCCCCGGGGCATGTCCAGGGACCTTTGCCCTTGAAGTACTCTACTTCCATTCGGATGCATCAGGAAATACAACGGTAGTTCCTATCGAAGTAACGGTCGTGGATGCTTTGGCTCCCGTTTTTGTAGAGGAACTTCCTTCAGATGCCGTTGTGCAATGTGACGCTGTGCCGGCTCCTGCGATTTTGACAGCCAGCGACAATCTGGATGAGGCGGTGGTGTTTTACTCGGAGAATTCGGAGCCGGGCAGTTGCCCAAACACATACACCATTGCCCGGACCTGGGCGTCGACGGATTGCAGCGGCAACACGTCGTCCCACACGCAGACGCTGACGGTTGTGGACAC
>CAZMNI010000115.1:6470-6992 GCA_964567615.1 uncultured Chryseobacterium sp. | reverse complement strand
TTCGAGCAGGGCCTCGACGACGGCGTGCAGGGCGATGGCTGCGACCCCTGCGAACCCAGCCGGGTTGCGGCGGCGCCAAGCATACCGAGCCACGGCAGCCCACCACGCCAGCAAGGCGAGGAGCCCCACGTAGCCGAGCGCGACTGCGGTTTGCAGGTAGGTGCTGTGGGCATTCATCTGTCGAACACGGGCATAATCTGCCCCGGCCACTTCATACTGCGCTACCAGCTCTGGCACCACATCCCCGGTTCCCACCCCGAACGGATGCGCGCGGACGACTTGAATGGCGGCCGTCCAGGCTTGCAGTCGCCCACCGGTGGACCCCGTTCCGGAAGCTGGCCCCGGCTCGCCGATGCGCAACCGTCCAAGCAGGCCTGCCCCGAGGGACCCGGCAACCAGGCCGGCGACCAACAGCACCGCAAGCCCGCGGCGACTGCGCTCAAGCGCACCCACAGCGGCCGCAAGCGCAGCCACCAGCAGCCCCGCACGGGACTGCAAGAGCCCGATGGCCAGTCCGACTGA
>CAZMNI010000115.1:674-6460 GCA_964567615.1 uncultured Chryseobacterium sp. | reverse complement strand
CAACGCGAGGTAGCTCGGATGGAACGGATGCGACAAAGCGGCATAGGTCAACTCCGGAACGCCGGTTTCCATCCAGTCCCAGGTTTGGCGCAGCAACGACACCGCAACTCGGAGGGCGAGTCCACCGCCGAACGCCGCAAGCAACCACCGGCCCGACCGCGCCCGGTCCGCCTCGCTCCACCGCGCCCATTCCCAACTTCCCAGGAGCGGCACGGCCACGAGTCCGAGCTTGACCTCGAGGGCAAACAGGCCCGCTGCGCCATCGTCCGAAGACCACAACCCCAGGACGTGCAGTGCATAGAACAGAATCGGCCCCGCCACCAGCGGCCGCGGAAAACCGGATCGGGGCCAGGCACGCTCACGCATGCCGCGCACGGCCGCCGCAAGCAACCATCCGCACAACACGGCTGTGGAGGCACGCGGGTGCAGCGGAAGCACTGCCGCCAGCGCCACCGGCCAGAATAGCGGCAGATCAGCGCGTGAGAACCGTCGCACGGGCTACCGGGTTCCGCCGCAACAACAAGAAATGCAGGATGCCTTCCCAATACCCCCCGCCGTAGCCCCCGTGGATGCAGGCGAACGCCCACAAAATGCCCGGCACATCGCGGACACGCTCTGCTTGGACCGAGGCCGAAGCCAAAGCCCCTGCCAGCCAAAGTCCCACCCCAGAGCCGAATACGAGGACCGGCACGCGGTGCCACACCGCCGGCAACCACCCTGCTGCATCGGCCCCGGCGAGCACAATCGCCGTGAACAATCCGGCGAGAAAAAGCGCGGGAACCACCTGCCGCGCGGTGGTAACGGTGCCGTGTTTGCGGTTGACAAACACCTTCCAATAGCCGTATTGCCGGTATTGGGCTGCGAGCCTGCGGTAGCTCGAGCGCACGAAATAACTGCTTTGAATGCGAGGATCGAACCAAATCCGCCAGCCGGCCTCGTGCAACCGAAAATTGAGTTCGTCGTCCTGGTTGCGCACGAGGGACGCGTCGAACAACCCGATTTCTTCGAGGGCCGTCCGGCGGTAGGCACCGAAGGCTACGGTATCTACATGGCCTGCGAGCCCGCCCGTTCGAAACCGGGCGTCCCCTACGCCGAAAGGTGTGCTCAAGGCCATGCCGATGCGGCGAGCGGTGGGCGTGCCATGGATTTGGGACACGGTGCCTCCTACGCATCCGCTCTCGGGATGCGCTCGCAGAGCTTCCGCATTCCGCTGCAAGAAATCTGGAGCACACCGCGCATGGGCCCCGAAAATCACCACCGTCTCACCCTGGGCCGCTTGGATGCCACGGTTCAGCGCCACAGGCGTAATGCGGTCTGGGTTTTCCACGACCCTGAACCGCGCATCCCGCTCCGTCCATGCCTGAAGTAGTTCCCTCGTGCCATCCGTGCTGCCCCCATCGGCCACCACCACCTCGAACGGCTCCCCGGGATCTTCCTGCGTGGCCAGTGCTTGCAAGGTCGCATCGATGTAAGCCGCCTCGTTCAGGCAGGGGATCACAACGGAAATCATGGGGCGAAAGGTACTGCCCTTCGCAAGAGGGCTTTGCGGTGGTGGTCGCAATGGGCAGCGAGGAAATTCAACAGGGCTGGAATGGTCAAGTTCCCTGCAAACGGGTGGCGCACCAGCAACCGGTTGTCGGCAGCTTCTGGAATTCCACTGAGGGCTTTACCCAAGGCCGCAGCAGTGCCTTCCACCCCGACCGGTTCTCCGCGCGGAAGCACCGCTTCAGGCGACTCGAATCGCTGCGATGAACGCAAGGCCTCAAGCAGGGCGAATGCGCGTTCATGAGCATCTGAATCCGCGTTCGGAGCATTCGTCCAAGCTTCAGTTTGGTTCGCAATTTGCATGCGAAAAATCGCTGCTACACGCGCCAAATGCTCGGCCGTTTCCCCGGTTCCCCACCCCTCCTTTCTTTCCACCGCCGGAACTTCATCCCTGAACCGCGCCTCGGCCACCCGCAGCCGCTCAAACCCGCGTGCACGCGGGCTGCCCGCCGCATCCATCGGCACATGGGGAATGCCGTCTTCGAGGTACCCCGGCCCGGAAACCGCAAATCCGAAGGTCCGGTAAAACCCCTCGAGGTGGGCCTGGGCGCTCAAATGCACCGTCGCCTCCCCGACCGGACAGGCCTGCAGCGCGCGCTCCATCAAGGCATATCCGACCCCGGTCCCCCGGAGATCCGCC
The DNA here is from genome assembly GCA_964567615.1 of uncultured Chryseobacterium sp. Classification (GTDB taxonomy): domain Bacteria; phylum Bacteroidota; class Bacteroidia; order Flavobacteriales_D; family Sanyastnellaceae; genus CAMCYM01. Next base: position 4,275 of record CAZMNI010000115.1, on the reverse strand, counting down.
CGTGTGACCACCCGTCCGATCACCGGCCCGGGCAAGATCCGGGCACAGGCCGCCACACCGCGGTCGTCTTCCGCCCACAGGTGCACTGCCTCCGCATCACGTCCGTCGAGATCGAGGTAAGCACACGTCTGCTCCACCACGAAAACATCCGCACGCAGTTGCAAGATGCCGTAGAGTGCATCGCGACTGAGCGCCTCCCACGGGCACAGAAACCACCGCATGGGCCGAAGGTACACGCGCTACCTTTACCGCGATGGCTGGAGGCACGAACATCCTTTCTGCGGAAGGACTTGAGAAGCGAATCGGTGAGCGGTTGCTGTTTGAAGGGGTCACCTTCGGCCTTGCCGAAGGCCAAAAAGCGGCCCTCATCGCCCGCAATGGCGCGGGCAAAACAACCCTCCTGCGCGCCATTTGCGGGTCGGAACCCGCTGATGCAGGACGGGTAAGCATCCGGGCGGGTGTCCGCTGGGCCTTGCTGGACCAAGAGCCCGCCTTCGCCCCTGACGCCACGGTGCTGGATGCCCTGTACGCAGGCGACATCGCTGCCGTACATGCCCTCCGGTCCTACGGCATCGCCACATTGAACGACGACCACGAAGCGCTGCAGCGTGCTACGGACGCCATGGATGCCACCGGCGCATGGGACTACGAAGCCCGGGCACGCGAGGTGCTCGGCCGGCTGAACCTGCATGCCATGGACCGCAAGGTTGCCACGTTGAGCGGGGGCGAACGGCGGCGCATCGCGCTGGCCCGGGTGCTCATCGAGGAACCGGATTTGCTGTTCCTCGACGAGCCGACGAACCACCTCGACCTCGAGATGGTGCAGTGGCTTGAGAAGCATTTGGCCACCGCACGAACGACCCTGCTCATGGTCACCCACGACAGGTATTTCCTTGAAAACGTGTGCAGCACAATCTTCGAACTCGACGGAGGCACGCTGCACAAGTACACCGGGAACTACGCCTACTTTCTCGAAAAACGCGCCGAGCGCCTCGAGAACGCCCACGCCGTTCGGGACCGGGCACGCAGCGTGCTCCGCCGCGAACTCGAATGGATGCGCGCGACGCCTTCGGCGCGGACCGGCAAGTCAAAGAGCCGCATCGACCGCTTCTACGAAATCAAAGAAGAAGCCCGGAAACGGCTTGAGGAAGATCCGCTGCACCTGCAACTGAATCCCGAGCGGCTCGGTGGAAAGGTCGTCGAACTCCACAAGGTCCGGCTCGCCTACGGAGAGCGGGTGCTCATCGAGGGGCTGACCCATGCCTTCAAGCGCGGCGAGCGCATCGGCATCGTCGGTGCGAACGGCGCCGGCAAATCGTCGTTGCTCGACCTGATCGTCGGCAAATCCGAACCCACCGGCGGCAAAGTGGTCATCGGCGAGACGGTGGTTTTCGGTCACTTCCACCAACACGGTGCGCAATTCCCAGAGGAAATGCGGGTGCTCGAGGCCGTGAGTTCCATCGCGGAATTCATGCCGTTGCAAAAGGGCGCCAAACTGATGGCCGCAGACCTGCTCGAACGTTTCCTCTTCCCCCGCCACACCCACCACACCTATGTGCGGGTCTTGAGCGGAGGTGAAAAGAAGCGGCTGCACTTGTTGCAAGTGCTGATGCGCAACCCGAACGTCCTGATCCTCGATGAGCCGACGAACGATTTGGACATCTTCACCCTCCAAGTCCTTGAAGAGTTCCTGTTCGATTACCCCGGTTGCCTGATTGTGGTGTCGCACGACCGCTACTTCATGGACCGGCTGGTAGAACACGTGTGGGTCCTCGGAGAAGATGGAAAACCCGGGGTGCGCGATTATCCCGGGAATTACACCCAGTACCGGCTGGCCCGCGAAGAAGCCCGCAAAGAGGTAACGGAAACGGCGGCATCGCCCTCCGCACCCGTGCCCGCATCTGCACCCCGCGGAGACTACTCGAAGCGGTTGAGTTTCAAGGAGAAGTTTGAGTACGATGCCCTTCCTGAACGGCTAGCTGCCCTTGAGGAGGAAAAGCGCCTCCTGAGCGACGCACTCGCCCAAGCAGCAGACCATGCTGAACTCGTGCGCCTGAGTGACGCGTTGGGCAAGGTGACCGAAGCCTTGGATGCTGCGGAAATGCGTTGGCTCGAGTTGGCCGAACGGGCGGGAGACTGACCTATTGCTGGTCGTAGTCCACCACGAACGGGCCCTCCCCCACCGGGCGTGCCTGGCACGTGAGGACAAAGCCCTGTTCCACTTCGCGCGGCTCAAGTGCGTAATTGATGGCCATCTCCGCCTTGCCCGACGTCATGCGGGCACGGCACGTGCAGCACACGCCTCCGAGGCACGAGTAGGGTGCATCGAGGCCCGCATCCAGCGCTGCGTCCAAGATGGAACGTGTGCCTTCGATGCGCACCGTGGTCGTGATGCCGTCGAGGACGATGGCCAGCTCGGTCCCCCCCGCGGGCGCGGCAACCGACTCGGCCGCCGCCTTCGGAGCAGCGTTGAAGAGCTCAAACCGGATGCGGTCGTCGGGGACGCCGGCCGCCTGCAGGGCTTCCTTGCAACCGAGGATCATGTCCTCCGGTCCGCACAGCCAGGCCGCTCCGATTTCTGCGGCAGGCAACAAGCCGGATTGCAGGATGCGGGTGCAGCGGTCGCGGTCCAGGCGGCCGTGGAACAGCTCAAGGTCAAGGGGTTCGCGCGTCAGCAAGTGAAAAAGCCGGAAACGGCCGAGGAAGCGGTCCTTCAAATCATGCAGCCGCTCCTTGAAAATCACGCTCTGCGCATCCCGGTTGACATAGAACAGCGTGAAGGTACTCTGCGGTTCCTGTTCGAGGACGGTCTCGAGGATGCCCAAAACTGGCGTAATGCCGGAACCCGCTGCAAATCCGACGTGGTGCAGCGCTGCTTCAGCTTCCGGCACGTGGGTGAAGCGTCCAGCAGGCGGCATGGATTCGAGCACCGTTCCTGCCGCGAGGGCCGAATTTGCCCACGTGCTGAAGCGACCGTCCGGAACCCGTTTGATGGCCACGCGCAGTTCGCCAGAAACGGGCGAAGCGCAAATGCTGTAGCTGCGGCGCACCTCTTCACCACCGAATTGTGTGCGGAGCGTGAGGTATTGTCCGGCGGTAAAAACGAAGCGCGCGGCATCCTCTGGACGGGGCGTCAAGCGCACCGAAACACAATCTGCGGTTTCGCGGCGAACTTCTGAGACGGTCAGCGGGTAGAAGTCATTCATGGGCCGCGAAAATACGGCCGTATATTTGGCACACACCCTGTAGGCAATGACTCCTGAGGAACACTTTGAGGACTACGTCGCCCGCGACCTGAAAATCGAGGCAAAAGATTGGATGCCCGAGCGGTACCGGCGGACGCTTATTCGGCAAATCAGCCAGCATGCGCACAGCGAAATCGTGGGCATGCTCCCGGAAGCGAACTGGATTACGCGCGCTCCGAGTCTCAAGCGGAAGGCCATTCTGCTGGCCAAAGTCCAAGACGAGGCAGGCCACGGCCTGTACCTCTACTCCGCTGCGGAAACGTTGGGCGTCACCCGGGACGAGCTCATCGATGACCTGCATTCCGGCAAGGCGAAGTACAGCTCCATCTTCAACTACCCGACGTTGACCTGGGCGG
>CAZMNI010000115.1:0-664 GCA_964567615.1 uncultured Chryseobacterium sp. | reverse complement strand
GGCCGATGTGGGCGTGATCGGTTGGCTGGTCGATGGCGCAGCCATCATGAACCAGGTGCCCCTGTGCAAATGCAGTTACGGTCCGTACGCCCGCGCCATGACCCGTGTATGCAAGGAAGAGAGCTTCCACCAGCGGCAGGGATTCCAAATCATGCTCACCCTGGCCCAAGGCACGCCGGCCCAGAAGGACATGGCGCAAGACGCCCTGAACCGGTGGTGGTGGCCGTCGCTGATGATGTTCGGGCCCACCGACGCCGAGTCTCCGAATTCTGCAGAATCGATGCGGTGGCGCATCAAGCGCTTCTCGAACGACGAACTGCGCCAGCGGTTCGTGGACATGACGGTGCCGCAAGCAGAACTCATCGGATTGACCGTACCGGATCCGGACCTGAAGTGGAATGCAGCGACCGGACATTACGACTTCGGAGCCATCGATTGGACGGAGTTCCACAACGTCATTTCTGGGCATGGCCCGTGCAACCGCGAACGGCTCGAAGCCCGGAAAAAAGCGCACGACGAGGGCGCTTGGGTGCGCGAAGCTGCCCGTGCTCACGCAGCAAAACGCCGCTCCACCGCCGCACGCACTGCCGCATGAGCACTTCCGCCGAATGGCCTCTGTGGGAGGTCTTCATCCGCAGCCGCCAAGGGCTGAGTCACCGCCATG
>CAZMNI010000114.1:2990-7055 GCA_964567615.1 uncultured Chryseobacterium sp. | reverse complement strand
CAGAGCACTGGATTGTGGTTCCAGGGGTCGTGGGTTCGAGCCCCATTGGCCACCCGAAGCGTCCTGAACGCAGATGTCCCCCGGTTCGTCCGGGGGATTTTTTTGGCCCAAACGGTTTGATGGCCCATGGAGCACGAAAAGGACGAGTGTGATATAAAAACACATCAATAGGTACTTTGATGCGGCTTCATTCGTATATTCGAATCACCAAAAAACCAAACCGTCCATGCGTGTCCGACTCCTAACCCGGCATGCGTGGTGTGCGCTGTTCGCCCTGTGCACATCCGCCGTCTCTGCCCAGCTCACAGGCATTTCCACGGAAATCGTCCAGGTACATACCAGCGGAGCACTTCAAGGTCAAGTCACCTACCGCGTATATGCCGACCTCACGTCCCCTACGGACTACGTTTCTGCAGTGTATGGGAGTGGACTTAATCCATTGATCATTAGCACACAAACGACCTTCTATCAGCATCCATTTGGTGCATCTTTGGCCTCTTCCATTGCCGGGAGCTTGTTGGCTGTGGTGCCAGACTTGGCGTTTGATTCTTGGCTAACGATCGGGGTTGAACCTGGCGGTGCATCACCTTCAAATGGTGTGAATGCCATAGGTTTAACTACAGCACTTGCCGCATTTGAAGGGGGAGGAGATTTGTTGGTCAATGCCGGTGCAGGTGGCAGTTGGTTCTTGATTCCGGGAAGCACATTTGGCACCGCGGGCACTGACCTGCGGGTGCTTTTAGCGCAGTTGACGACGGATGGAGTGCTTTCGCTTGAACTGAATGCACAGGTATTTGTCGCAGGCCAGCAGTCCGATGACCAAATCGCAGACGTATCGGCAACGGGAGCAGTAAGTCCCGGATGCAGTGATGAGGCGGCATGCAACTTTGACCCTGCAGCGGTGTCGAACGATGGATCGTGCACCTACCCGGCTTCAACTTGTGTCGATTGTTTGGGCGTATTGATCGATGACGACAACGGAAATGGCCTGTGCGATGCTCTCGAAGTTCCCGGTTGCATGGACTCCAGTGCTTGCACTTTCAATCCTTCTGCGAACATTTCTACGCCCGCCATGTGCACGTACCCACTTCCGCTCCGCGATTGCGCTGGCGATTGCATTCTGGATACCGATGGTGATGCAGTGTGCGATGCAGAAGAAGTAGCAGGGTGCACGGACCCTACGTTTGGTAGTTACAATTCTGCCGCCACAGATTCAGATGTTTCCCAGTGTTTTTCAGTACTGGGCTGCACAAATCCCCTGGCGTCAAACTACAATGCTTTGGCAAATGTAAACGGTTGGTGCGATATCAATCCGGCAGTTTATTGCGGGGACGGCACACAATGGGATGCGGCGTTATTGCGCTGTGTTCCGGATGGTTCAGCCGGTTTTGGTGGGTATGGAAGTGCATGCTTCGGGGACTTCGATAACGATGGACAGCGGGGTATCCCGGACTTGTTGCTGTGGCTGCCTATTTTTGAAAATGCCTGTGGGGATGACGAGTAACGAAAATGGATGGGGTTGAAGGGTGCATCCGTGCAACGGTGAGGTGGCGTGTGGTGTTCAGGGGAAGATGATTGAAGCAGAAACTGCGGTAGAGTCTATTCTCGAGAGGGTGCCTGCCGAGCGGCAAGAGGCGTTTCGAGCCCTGCACAACACCATCGTGGCGAATTTGCCCGAAGGGTTCGAACCGGGCATCAGTTACGGCGGGCTGGGATATGTCGTGCCCCACCGCCTGTATCCGGCGGGATACCACTGCAAGCCGGCCGAACCGCTGCCTTTTGCGGGCATCGCATCGACGAAGGGCGCCATCACCTTCTACCACATGGGGATGTACGCCGATCCGGACCTACTGGCCTGGTTCGTCGCGGAGTTCCCGAAGCACTCCGCGCGCAAGCTCGACATGGGCAAGAGCTGCGTGCGGTTCAAAAAGCCCGAGGACATCCCCTTCGCGCTCATCGGGGAGTTGATGCGCAAGATGTCCGCTGCGGAGTGGATTGCATTGTACGAGCGCAGCTACCTGAAAGGCAAGGCGTAACGCTTATTTTCGCGCAAACTTCAGCGCGATGAATCGAGCATTTCTTGTTGCCGCAGCCTTGGTTTTGCAGGCCGCGGGTTCAGCCCAAACGGGCACACTCGACCCCACTTTCGGCACCGACGGCATCTTCACATTTGCCCCTGGCACCTTGCACGATGTGGCCTATGGCATGGCGGTTCTGCCGGACGATAAGCTCGTCTTCTGCGGATCGGGGCGCATCACGGCTCCCTCTGGGTTCACCTCGGATTGCGTCGTCGGACGGCTCACCGCGGACGGCGCAATCGACCCCACCTTCGGCCTCGGCGGGACCTTTGTGCTGGGTTCCACCGGCGGATCGGTCTTCGGCTACGACCTCAAGGTGCAGCCGGACGGAAAGATTGTCGTGTGTGGCGGATACTCGTTGACGCCGAGCGATACCGAGTTCATGGTAGTGCGCTTGATGCCTGATGGGACCCTCGACCTGTCGTTCGGGGGTGGGGACGGGCTTGTGTTGTTGCCGTTGGGCGACGGCGAGGACTATGCCTATGACGTCGAGCTCCTCGAAAATGGAAACATCCTGTTGGCCGGCACGTCGTCCCTTTCAGGAGGCATGTACGACCAAGGGGTGGTCATGCGCCTCCTTCCGGACGGCACGCTCGATGCCACGTTCGGCACAAACGGGTCCACCACCGTCCAACTGACCTCCACCACCTCGGACAATTTCCGCAGCATGGTGGTGCTTCCCTCGGGCCGAATCGTCGCGGCGGGATACACGTACTACGACTTCACAGAGTCCCTGCTGCTGGCCGCATTCACCCCGGACGGCGCGCTCGACCCGGGCTTCGCCGACGGCGGCATCCATTCCGGCACCTCCATCAACGAGGCGTTCGACCTCGTGGCCAGTGCCGACCGGCTCTACATCGGCGGCCGCATCAGCACAGACGGCTACGACGCTGCCCTGGCCTGTTTCGATCATGCAGGGGTGTTGCAGACGGAGTTTGGCACCGGCGGCACCGTTTCTGCGAACTACAACCCCATCGACTTCATTCTGGGCATGCACCTCCAGGAAGACGGCAAAATCCTGTGCGTAGGTGCGACGGGGCTCGGCACCTTCAACAATCGTGACGTATTGATTTCAAGATATTTGCCCACGGGTGAGCTGGATGAAACCTTTGCCCAAACAGGCACCAACATCGTCGCAGTCAGCACCAGCTTCGAAGAAGGCAGCACCGTTTTGCAGCAATCCGACGGCCGCATTGTCGTCGCCGGTTTTGCCTCCTTCACCACAAACGACATGCTCTTCCTGCGGCTCCTCAACGAGAGCACCGCTGCGGTCGAATCCCCGCTACAGGCCCCTGAACTCGTCTTGTACCCGGTCCCGCTGTCCGGAAACACGCTGCACGTCGCCCTGTCCGAAGCCATCGACGGTCCCGTCGTGTGCTCGCTGCATGACGCGGCTGGCCGCCTCATCGCCTCCGAGCGCCTCGCAGCCGCGACCTCGCCCATCCCCTTCGCCCTCCCCGCAGACTTGCCTTCCGGGAGCTACGTGTTCACTTTGGACGCTCCCACCTCCCGCTGCACCCGGATGGTGATCAAGTAAGGGAACAGACGACGCTTCGCGTCGAGTTTCAGGGCTCAGGCGACGCTTCGCGTCGAGGTTGAGGTTGAGGTTGAGGTTGAGGTTGAGACGACGCTTCGCGTCGAGGTTGAGGTCGAGGGTTGAGGCTCAACGGTGCCCACCAGTTCCGAATGGGCCTTCGAGTAATCCGCTGCGCAGCCGCCCCATCAATCCGGCAACGCCGGCGCCCTCATCCCTTCGCCGCGCAGCGGCGCCTGTCACCTGTTTAGCCGCGGAGCGGCGCCCGTTCCCTTCGCCGCGGAGCGGCGCCTGTTCCCTGTTCCGCGGCGCAGCCGCGCCCTCAATCCGGCAACGCCGGTGCCTTCATCCCTTCGCCGCGGAGCGGCGCCTGTTCCCTGTTCCGCGGCGCAGCCGCGCCATCAATCCGGCAACGCCGGCGCCCTCATCCCTTCGCCGCGCAGCGGCGCCTGT
>CAZMNI010000114.1:0-2890 GCA_964567615.1 uncultured Chryseobacterium sp. | reverse complement strand
CACCTGTTTAGCCGCGGAGCGGCGCCTGTTCCCTGTTCCGCGGCGCAGCCGCGCCATCAACCCTGTTTCATCATCCCTCCTTGGCCGCGAGGTAGCGTTCTGCATCGAGGGCGGCCATGCAGCCCGTTCCGGCTGCGGTGACCGCTTGGCGGTAGGTCTTGTCGGCGGCGTCGCCGGCCACGAAGACGCCGGGCCGGTTCGTGCGGGTCGTGCCGGGCACCGCGTACCGGATGTAGCCCGTCTCGTCGAGGTCGATGTAGGGGGCGAAGACGGCCGTGTTCGGGGTGTGGCCGATGGCCACGAAGAAGCCGGTAGCCTGGATGTCGCGTTCGGCGCCGGTGCCGATGTGGCGGACGCGGACCGCTTCGACCGCTTGGTCACCGAGGACGTCGGCGGTTTCCGTTTCGAAGAGCACCTCGATGTTCGGCGTGTTCAGGACGCGGTGCTGCATGGCCTTCGAGGCGCGCATGGAGGTGCCGCGCACGAGTTGGGTGACTTTCGTGCAAAGTTTGGCGAGGTACGAAGCTTCCTCGCAGGCCGTGTCGCCACCGCCCACGATCACCACTTCCTGCCCGCGGTAGAAGAAGCCGTCGCACACGGCGCACGCGCTGACGCCGCCTCCGATGTCTCGCAGCCGAAGTTCGTTCGGGAGTCCCAGCCACTTTGCGCTCGCGCCGGTGGCGATGATGACCGCGTCGGCGTGGATTTCTTTGCGGGCGGCGCCCTCGCCGACCCACACCTTGTGCACCGGACCGGTGAAGTCCACCTCCGTCACCCAGCCATACCGGATGTCCGTCCCAAACCGCCGGGCTTGGGCTTCCAAATCGCCCATCATCTCCGGCCCCTTCACGCCGTCGGGATACCCCGGAAAGTTGTCCACTTCCGTCGTGTCCATGAGCTGTCCACCGGGTTGGCTGCCCTGGTACATCACCGGCTTGAGGTCGGCGCGGGCGGCGTAAATGGCGGCGGTGTATCCGGCGGGGCCCGATCCGATGATCAGGAGGTGGAGGTGTTCAGGGGCGGTTTCCATGGCCGCAAAGATACGGCCCTCCGCGGGCGTCTGGCAGTGCTTCAGGTCACGCGCCGGGCCACTTCATGGACCGCGACGCACGCAGCTCACCGGTCCGATAGACCCAGGTCGAGCCGGAGCCACGCGTTCCAAATCGGGTCATCGGGCGGCGGAGCGATGACCGTCACCGGTTCGCGCCGTACGGGATGCATGAAATCGATGCGGCGGGCATGCAGGTGGATCGACGCGTTGTCGTTCGTGCGCCGCGCGCCGTACTTGATGTCGCCTTTGATGGGCGCGCCGAGCGAGGAGAGGGTGACGCGGATTTGGTGGTGGCGGCCGGTCTTCGGCCACACCTCGACGAACGTGTACTGGTCGCTGCCACCGACGACGCGGTAGAGCAGCTCGGCTTCGCGCAGGCCCGGACCCGGTCGGTTCGAGGCGTGGCTCTTGTTCGTCTTCTCGTTCTTTCCCAAATAGTTGACCACATGGCCTTCTTCCTGCGGCGGCCCGGGGCGCACCACCGCCCAGTAGGTCTTTTGGACCTCACGCTCGCGGAACATCGTGGTCAACCGCGTCAGCGCCTTCGACGTCTTCGCATACAAAATCACCCCGCTGACGGGCCGGTCCAGCCGGTGCACGGTTCCGATAAACGCCTCACCCGGCTTGTTGTACTTCAGCCGCACGTACTCGCCCACCACCTTGCACAACGTCGTATCGCCGGACCGGTCGTCCTGCACGATGTCCGAAGGCCGCTTGTTCACGGCGATCAGGTGGTTGTCTTCGTACAGCACCCGCAAGTTTTCCGGGGTGCTGCGCACCACAGGCACCTTGGGCGACCGCCCGTGGAACCGGGTGTCGCCATTCCCCTCCAGGCGCTCTGGGCTGTGCGTCTCCACGTCAGTACTGTTCGTGCGGTCCGGGGAAATCGCCGCTGCGCACGTCGCCGACGTACCGGCCGACGGCATCTTCCATCGCGTCGGCCAAGTTCAGGTACCGCCGCAAGAACCGCGGCGAAAACTCGCGCGTCAAACCGAGCATGTCGTGCAGCACCAGCACCTGTCCGTCGCAGCCCGACCCGGCGCCTATCCCGATGGTGGGGCACTCGAGCGACCTGCTCACTTCGGCGGCCAGGCTTGCGGGAATCTTCTCAAAAACGATGGCGAAGCAGCCGATGGCGTCGAGCAGCGCGGCGTCCTCCCGCAACCGCTGTGCCTCTGCATCTTCTTTCGCGCGCACGGTGTAGGTCCCGAATTTGTAAATCGACTGCGGCGTCAAACCGAGGTGGCCCATCACCGGAATGCCTGCGGAAAGGATGCGCTCGATGCTTTCCTTCACCTCGCGGCCGCCTTCGAGCTTGACCGCATGGGCACCGCTTTCCTTCATGATCCGAATGGCCGACTGCAGCGCCTCCTTCGAGTTGCCTTGGTAGGTACCGAAGGGCAGGTCCACTACGACCAGCGCCCGCTTCGCAGCGCGCACCACGGCGGAGGCGTGGTAAATCATTTGGTCCAGCGTGATGGGCAAGGTGGTCTCGTGACCGGCCATGACGTTCGAGGCGCTGTCGCCGACGAGGATGACGTCCACCCCGGCGGCATCCACGATGCCTGCCATGGAAAAGTCGTAGGCGGTGAGCATGGCGATTTTCTCGCCGTTGTGCTTCATGGTTTGCAGCACCTGGGTGGTGATGCGGCGGGCTTCGCGGTGGACGGACATGCCACGAAGGTACGCGAAGGCGGTTAGGGGCTGGGAGGGGGTTGGGGTTGGGGTTGGGGTTGGGGTTGGGGTTGGGGTTGGGGTTGGGGGGCGCTGCTCGGCGGCGCAGATTGAGATTGGGGTTGGGAGTGGGGCCGGGGGTGGGGGGCGGGGGCGGGGTCGGCG
>CAZMNI010000113.1:0-7057 GCA_964567615.1 uncultured Chryseobacterium sp. | reverse complement strand
ACCGCCTTCGACGTCAACGCAAACGGCTCCGCCCGCTTCACCGGCCCGGTGACGTGCACGAATGCGCTGACGGTGGGCAGCACGAACGTGGGAACAACCTTGGCAACGCTGACGTCCCTTGTAGCGACGTTGCAGGCGCAAGTTGCAGAGTTGCAGGCGCAGGTAGAGGCGCTGCAGTCCGGTCAGTGAGTAGACATCCCGCCGAATTGGGCGGAGCGGGCTTCGATGCGGCCCGTGATGAGGCGGCCAGTGGACAGGTCTCCCGTGACGTGCAGCGGCTCGGTGGCCACCCACTTGCCCGTTTCTGCGTCACGGACGAATGGGCCTTGCCCGGCCGGAACGGCGAGCAATGACTCGACCGCACCGATCAGGGCTGCAATCGTGGCCTGTTGCTGGGCGACCGTGTGCTGCAGCTGCACCACAGCCGTTTCCAGCGGTACTCCGTCCACGCACACGGGCGAGGGAGTGAAGGGCTGGCCGAAGAGCGTCAACAAGTCCATCAAGTCCGGCGTGAGGATGACGCCGTTGCCGTTGCTGTCGGGGTTGTAGGGTGCGGTTTGGGCGAGCGCCTGCGAGCAGAAGCAAAACCATCCGAGGACAACGAGGGCCAGGGGGCAGAGGAACGTGCGCATGTGCTGTCAGGTTTGAACGAAAGATAAGCTCGATTGAGCGAACCCGACACCCGAATCCTCGGGTTTAACACCTCACAAAAAGGCACAAAAAAGCCGGCACGGCGGCCGGCTTATCCCGTGTTCCCCGACCAGGACTCGAACCTGGAAAAACGGAACCAAAATCCGGTGTGTTACCATTACACCATCGGGGAATCGAGCGGGTGCAAAGATAAGCATACGGTTGCTTCTTTAAAACACCGGTCGCGGGGATACCTTCGGGCCATGGAAGTGCGGAATCTCATCGGTGGCCGGTCGGTTCCGGCAGCGGACGGGCGCTGGTTAGAGCTGATCGAACCTGCGACAGGCCAAGTGTATGGTCGGGCAGCCCGGTCCGGGGCGGCCGATGTGGCCGCTGCCGTCGAGGCGGCCGAGGGCGCGTGGCGGGGATGGGCAGCAACACCCTTGGAGGAACGGGCGGCGTGCCTCGGGCGGTGGGCAGCGCTGGTGCGTGAACGGGCTGAAGTGTTTGCACAGGCGGAATCGCGCGACAACGGGAAGCCGGTCGGTTTGGCCCGGGAGGTGGACATTCCGCGGGCAGAGCAAAATCTGGCGTTCTTCGGCAGCGCGGTGCGCCACTTTGCGAGCGAGGCACACCTCCCGGCTGGCCCGACACACCTGCATTACACGCACCGCAAGCCCATCGGAGTGGTCGGGTGCATTTCTCCGTGGAACCTCCCGCTGTACCTGTTCACGTGGAAAATTGCGCCCGCACTGGCCATGGGCAATTGTGTGGTGGCCAAACCTTCGGAGCTTACGCCTGTCACGGCGGCCATGCTTGGCGAGTTGGCTGCGGAAGCGGGGTTGCCTCCTGGCGTGTTGAACATCGTGCACGGCTTCGGGCCGGAGGCAGGGGAGGCCCTGGTGCAGCATCCGAGGGTCAAGGCGGTCTCGTTTACCGGGGGTACAGCCACAGGCGCCCACATCGCGCGGACGACGGCTGACCGGTTTATCAAGCTCAGCCTGGAGTTGGGGGGCAAGAATGCCGCACTCATCTTCGACGACTGCGACTTCGACGAGGCCGTCCGCACGACGGTCCGTTCCTCGTTCGCGAACCAGGGCCAAATCTGCCTCTGCTCCTCGCGCATCCTCGTGCATGCACCGCTGTACGAGCGATTCCGCGCCGCATTTGTCGCCCGTGCGTCGTCCCTGCAGCCAGGGGATCCGGCGGAGGACGGCACGCGGATGGGCGCGTTGGTTTCTGCCGGGCACCGGGACAAGGTGCTCGGGTTCATTGACCGCGCGCGTGCGGAAGGGGGCAGGGTGCTGTGTGGAGGCGGGCCGGCCGATGCGCCGAACACCCGCTGCGCTGGGGGCTACTTTGTGCAACCGACAGTCATCGAAGGACTGGGCCCGGCCTGCGATGTGAACCAACAGGAGATCTTCGGGCCGGTGGTCACGCTGCAGCCCTTTGCAGACGAGGCAGAGGCCCTGCAGTTAGCAAACGACAGTGCCTACGGGCTTTCTGCGACAGTTTGGACCCGGGATTTGACCCGCGCGCACCGCGTTGCGGCCGCATTGGAAACGGGGATTGTGTGGACGAACTGTTGGCTGGTGCGGGACCTGCGGACGCCGTTCGGGGGGGTGAAGTCCTCCGGAGTGGGCCGTGAAGGAGGGTGGGAGGCACTGCGGTTCTTTTCTGAACCTCAGAATGTGACGGTTTCGCTGACCTGACTCAAGCGCCGTGGCGCAGGGATTGCTTGCACCCGTTTGTCAGGAACCACGCCATGCGGTGGTCTACCCAACCGCCGATGCGGGCCACGGTGTGTTCAAATGCGCGTAGCATGGTGCAAAGGTACGGCGAAAATGGCACTTTATCAACAATTTTAGGTTGAAAACCCGGTTCGCGGCCTGCGGAAAGCCTTCGGAACTTTCCGGCATGATGCATCCTTTTCGCTTCGAAACCGCCGCCGCTGTGGCTTGTGCGGTGTTGCTTTTTAGCTGTGTGGGCCCGAAGTCGTACGAGCAGCTCGCTGCGACGAACGACAGTTTGGTCACAGCCCATGCCCGCATGGAAGCGGAAGCGCGCGAAGCTGCGCTCGCACGAAACGAACTCGAAGGCCGGATTGCAACGTTGGAAAAGGCGAATTCCCGGCTAGAACGTGCGGCCTCGGTAGCTGAAATGCAGGCAAAAGACGCCGAAGAGGAACTCACCCGCTTGCGCGAGTTGAACGATGCACTTTCAGAGCAGGGATCGGCGGGCCTTGCTGCGCTCTCGGATGAAAACCGGAAACTGCTCGACGGCGTCATGAAGCAGCGGGCGGAGCTGCAGCAGCAAGAAGATGCGTTGCGCAAGCTCGAAGTGGACTTGAATCAGCGGAGTGCAGAACTGAATGAGCGCTCGCGCCGGGTGGAGGAACTCGAGCAGCTCCTCGCATCGCGCGACGAGGCGGCGAATGCCCTCCGCAAACGGGTGGCAGATGCCCTGCTCGGATTCAAAGACCGCGGTTTGACAGTTGAGCAGCGCGACGGCAAGGTGTATGTAAGTCTTGAGGCGAAGCTGTTGTTCGCTTCAGGCAGCACGGCTGTGGAGCCGGAAGGGCGGAAGGCACTGGAGCAGTTGGCAAAGGCTGTGGCCGGTTCGGAAGATTTGGAGATTGTCGTCGAGGGCCACACGGACACCGATGCATTGCAATCTCCGAGTCATCCGCGCAACAACTGGGAACTCAGTGTACTCCGCGCAACGGAGGTGGTGGGAATCTTGACGCGGTCAGGGGCAAACATCGATCCCAAGCGGCTCACAGCAGCCGGTCGCAGCGAATACCATCCGGTGGATCCGGCGAACAAAGCAAAAAACCGCCGGATCGAAATCGTACTCGCGCCCAAGCTCGACGCCTTGTACGACATCATCCGGACAGAGTAAGCCGCTAAACCGCGTGCTTCGCGGAAGGCTTACTGGATCGGGAGCACGAAAGATCCCAGCGAAATCGTCACGTTCGCGCCGGTGTCGTCGACCATCGAGCCGCTGAAGGTCCCGACCACGATGCCACCCGCTTCGGGCACGATGAAGTCGATTTCGACGTTCACTGCGCCTCCGTTTGCTGTGGAGTATTGGTTGCCTCCCACGGCGGTGTAGACGCCTACGGAGCCAGGAGCGGTAGAGGGCGCACACTGCACTACAGCGCCGTCTACCCACCCCACCAACGCGGGTTCAGCAAGGGTGAAGCCGATGCCCGCTGTCGTGACAGCAAGGCCTGCGATGGTGAGTGTGCCGTTGCCTCCCAAGGTGGCTGTTGCCTGGAAATCCGCCACGATGGTGGTTCCATTTGCCTTCCAGGTCAGCACTGCCGCGCAGTCCGGGCAGGTGGACCCTCCGCAATCGATGTAGAGCTCGTCGCCGTCGAGCAAGCCGTTTGTGCAGTCGCCGTTCGTCGCGCACGGGTCACAATCTGGACCGCCGCAGTCGATGCCGATTTCATCCCCGTTCATCAGGTCGTCGACACAACTGGGGCACACTTCACAGTCCGGGCCGCCGCAGTCGACCCCTTCTTCGAGCCCGTTCAGCAGTCCGTCGCCACAGAGTTCGCCGCAGGCAATGCCCGTGGTCCCTCCGCAGTCAATTCCCGTTTCACCGGGATCGAGCACACCATTGAATCCCGGTGCGCAGGGCTCGCATTCCCCCCCGCAGTCCACCCACTGTTCCCCGAGCAACACATCGTATTGGCCGTTTTCACAGGGATCACAGGCCGGGCAGATGGGTCCACCGCAGTCGATCAGCTCTTCCCCGTTGTTGAGGATGCCGTCGTAGCAGTTGTCCGGGATTTTGTTGTCTTCGTTCAAGCAGCCGCTCACGAGGAGGGCAAAAGCGAACGACACCGCCACAGCAAGCTGGCGGGAAACGGAGGAGAAAGGATTCCGATTCATGTGGAAGCGAAAGATAGGGCGGACAGGGAAACCGGGGACCATTTTTTGCCGTACTTGGAACCCAAATGAAAGAAGTTCCCTGGATTGCAGGTCCGGCGCCCGATCCGCTGGTGGTGAGGCGTTTGGTGGAGGACGCTGGATTGTCCCAGCTGGTTGCATCGCTGCTCGTGCGCCGTGGAATCACGACCCGGGAGCAGGCGATCATGTTCATCCACCCGGAATACTCCGAATTGCACAACCCTGCGCTGATGGCCGACATGCTCAAGGCGGCCGAGCGGCTGCAGTCGGCGGTGGAGGACGGCGAGCGCATCCTCGTGTACGGCGATTACGACGTGGATGGTACGACTGCAGTGGCTTTGGTGGCCAGCTTTCTCGAAGGAATCGGGGCCACGGTGCAGACCTATGTACCGCACCGCTACGAAGAAGGCTACGGTGTGAGCCGGGAAGGCGTGGCCTATGCGGTGGACACGAGCATCACGCTGATGCTCACGCTCGATTGTGGAACGAAGGACTTTGAACCCCTTGCGGCGGCAAAGGCGGCCGGCATCGATGTGATCGTGTGCGACCACCACCTGCCGGAAGTGACCTTGCCCGAAGCTTTTGCGATCCTCAATCCGAAGCGGCCAGATTGCAATTACCCGTTCAAGGAGCTCAGCGGCTGTGGGGTGGCGTTTAAGTTGATCCAAACGCTCGCCAGCCGCCTCGACTTCCCGGAAGGCAACATCTTCGCGGAACTCGATTTGGTGGCCATCAGCATCGGCGCCGACCTCGTCGACGTGCTCGATGAAAACCGCATCCTTGCCTCGTTCGGGATGAAGCGCCTGCGGGAGTTGCAGCGCCCGGGCATCCATGCGATGTTGCGCGCTGCCGACATCCACCAAGCGCCGCGGTCCATCCGTGACATTTCGTTCACGCTGGGCCCGCGGATCAACGCGGCCGGTCGGATGGGCCACGCGAAGCGCGCTGTGGATTTGTTGATGGAGAAGGACGAACAAGTGGCCATGCAGCAGGCCCGGGAGTTGGAAGACATGAACCGGTTGCGCCGGGACGTGGATGAATCGACCACGCGCGCGGCGATTGAGCGGCTGGAGCAGTCGGATCCGGATGCCTTTTGCAACATCGTGTGGGGCAAAGAATGGCACCGGGGTGTGGTGGGCATCGTGGCCAGCCGTTTGGTCGAATACCGCCACCGGCCTTCAATAGTCCTTTCCGAAGAAAATGACCTGCTCATCGGTAGCGCGCGGTCCGTCGAAGGCGTGGACATCCACCGAGCGCTCGAAGAATGTGCGGATTTGCTGGACCAATTCGGAGGCCACCCGATGGCCGCGGGGCTCAGCTTGCGCAAGGACAAGTTGCAGGCATTTCGCGACCGGATCCAGCAAGCTGTGGGGGCCCAACTGTCCGGCGAGCTGCCGAACCCCGAAGTGCGGTACGACATGGAAATCGAGTTGCGGGACCTGACCCGCGAAGCGTTCCGTCAGCTGCAGCAACTCGAGCCGTTCGGTCCGGGCAACCCCGCGCCGGTCTTTCTCGCGACAGGTCTGCACGGCGTGCGGCCTCCGCGAACGGTGGGGGCGAAGGGACAACACCTCAAGCTGACCCTGCAGTGCGCCACCCGCAGCGGCATGCCCATCGATGCCGTCGGGTTCAACATGGGCCACCGGCTGAGCGAAGTTCGCAACTGGAAACGCCTTGACGCGGTCTTCACCGTGGTGCAAAACACCTGGCGCGACCGGGCGTGGCAAACCCGGATCGAACTCAACCTGCATCTGATCGATCTCCGGCCTTCCGAAGCGGTCGTGGAGTAAAGTCAGCGCAAAACCGCAGTCCCGAAGTAGGCAGCCAGCGTCCGTACGTCGCGGTCCAGGGCCATCTTTTCCGCGAGCAGTTCGCGCACGGTGGTGTCCGCGTCTGCGTCGCCTGCTTCGGAACGCGACCAGGCCTCTGCAAGCGCGGCATCGAGTGCGGCAGCAGCACGCTCCTTTTCGTCGAGTAATAGCAGGTGCACACTGTCGTGCAACGCCTTGTCGAGCCGGTCGTGTTCGAATTCAGGGTAGATGCCGTGGCGCAGCGTCCAGTTCGGGCTGACTTCGTGCCGCACGGTAGAGACGTGGGCGACGAGCGTCGGCACATCCGGGTGGTCGTGCCTCGTCCACGCATCTGCAGTGGGCAACTCACCCCGGTCCAAGGCAGTGCGGTACCCTTCGAAAACGGCCGCACACGCCGTGTCCACGAGGGTGCATCCCTGCGTATCGATGAGGTGCACCGCATACTCCGCAAAGGAAACCTGCACCGGATCGCCCTCCTCCACCGGCACCACGATGGACCGGTCGCCATACAGGAGCAGCAGGCGTACGAGGTCTTCTTCGATGACCGCGCGGCGTGGCGGGGCTTCCACAGGGGCGGGAGGCTCTGGGAGCAGCGGGGCTGCGGCCGAGGGACTGGCAGTGGCCCGGGACCTGCGGTCTGTGGCGGTGGCTTGGTCGCGGATGCGGCGGCTGACCTCGAGCAACAGCATCTCCTCC
>CAZMNI010000112.1:0-7066 GCA_964567615.1 uncultured Chryseobacterium sp. | reverse complement strand
GGCTGGAAGTCATAGAGCAGCTTGATGAAGTACTGGGCCACATAAAACCCGAAGGCATAGCGGATGCCGTCCACCAACAAAGCCGCTTGGCTGCTGGAATGTGGGAAGCCGTAGTAGCTTACCATCAGAACGATAGCGGCTACCGAAACGCCCAAATTCAAAACCTTCAGTCCCGCTAAAACGGGCTCTTTCGAGCCGTACAGCACCACATTGATGCGCTCCCGGATTTCCTGGATGCTCATGGCTGCCCCACCGTTTTGTATGCGCGCCATTCTGCGCGCAGTTCTTCCGCCGTGATCGGGCAAACACCCGGGCGTTCGCAGGCCAAACCTCCCGCGAGGTTTGCAGCCTCTGCGAGCGCAACGGGCTCCACCCCGCAGGCGAGCAGCAATGCAGCAACAGCGACCACCGTGTCGCCTGCCCCGCTCACGTCCACAATCTCGCGCGGATGGGCTGGCCTGCGTTGGTGCACCACCCCGCGGTGGGGTGCGTGCACCCAAACCCCGAGCTCGCTGAGCGTCACGAGGGCGATTTCCGGATGTTGGCGAGCGAGCAGGGTTTCAATGGCCTGCTCGATGGAGGTGGAATCGGATTTTGTAACACTATGTATTCCAGTTCCTTCCTTGAGTTCCTTCAAGTTTGGCTTGAAGAGTTGTACGCCAGAATACGCGGTGAATTGACGGAGTTTCGGATCGACGGCCACTGGAATGGCTCGTGCGCCACAGGCCGCAAGGAAGGCCGGAATTGTAAAGGAAGTGAGTACGCCTTTATCGTAATCTTCGAGGACAACGACGTGCGGACAGAATGCATCGAGCAAGGCAGTAAATGCTGCGACAAGGGCGATTGCAGTCGGTTCGGAAACAGGCCGGGTAGATTCTTCATCGGCCCTGAGCAGGTGTTGACCGCCGCTCATGAACCGGGTTTTGACCGTGGTCGGGCGGTCAGTCGCGGTAAGCAAAGCGGTTACGTTCACAGTGCGGCTGTGCATCAGATTCCGCAGGGTTTCTCCTGCCGCATCATCGCCGACCACGGCGCACACCGCTACCTGCGCACCGAGTGCACGCACATTTTCTGCCACGTTTGCCGCTCCACCCGGTCGGGCGTCCTGTTTGACCACATCGAGCACAGGCACAGGTGCTTCTGGACTGACCCGATGGACTTCTCCAATCACGTATGCGTCGAGCATGATGTCTCCCGCCACGAGCACCCGCAGCTCAGGAAACCGATCCATGGCCTGTAGGACCTCCATGGTTCACTGCAATGCTTCGACCGCGCGTTGAATGCGCGCTGCGGCTTCAACCAGTGCTTCTTCCGACGCTGCGTACGAAAGCCGAATGCAGTTGGGAGCGCCGAAAGGTGTACCGGCAACGGTAGCCACATGCGCTTCGCTCAGCAGATACAAGGCCAAATCATCCGACGTTGCAATGTGTCCACCTGCATGTGATTTGCCCAAAACCCCAGATACATCAGGGAACAAGTAGAAGGCACCGGGCGGGCGGTTGACCTTGAATCCGGGCACACGTTCAAGCCCAGCAATCATGCGATCGCGGCGGCGCAAGAAGGCATCCCGCATGCCATCTGCAATGGATGGATCTGCATCGACCGCGGCCGCGGCCGCGGCTTGAGCAATGCTGCAAGGAGCAGAGGTCATTTGACTTTGGATGGTAGAGCAGGCGTCGGCAATCCATTTGGGCGCGCCGAGGTATCCGAGTCGCCAGCCAGTCATGGCGAAGCCCTTCGAGACGCCGTTCACCGTGATGGTGCGGTCGTACATCCCCTCAAGCGCGGCAAAACTGGCGTGCGAACCGGTGAAGTTGATGAGTTCGTAGATCTCATCGCTGATGACCAGCACCTGCGGATGCCGGCGCAGCACGGCCGCCAACGCTTCAAGTTCCTCGCGGGTAAACACTGAGCCGGAGGGATTGCAGGGCGAAGAGAAAATCAGCAGCCGGGTGCGCGGGGTGATGGCTGCCTCGAGCTGTGCCGCGGAAATCTTGAAGTCCGCTTCGATGCCTGCGGGCAATACCACGGGTACACCGTCTGCGAGTCGCACCAGATCTTCATAACTCACCCAAAATGGCGCAGGAAGGATGACTTCATCGCCCGGATCCACGAGCGCTAAGACGGCGTTTGCGATGGTTTGCTTCGCACCGTTCGAGACCACGATTTGGTCCGGAGTATACTGCAGTCCGTTGTCGCGCAGGAACTTCCTGGAGATGGCCTGCCGCAACGCAGCAGTTCCCGGAACCGGCGTGTAGTGGGAATCGTTTGCCTCGATGGCCGCAATGCCGGCCGCTTTGATCGGCTCTGGCGTGTCGAAGTCCGGTTCGCCAAGCGAAAGTGAGATGACATCGATGCCTTGGTCCTTCAACTCGCGGGCCTTGCGGGCCATGGCCAAAGTGGCACTTTCTTTTAGGCGCCCGAGGAGGGCGGAGGTGCGGGGTGCGGTCATGCGCAAATGGGATTCCGTGCAAAAGTAACGGGTAGCTCAACGCGACCGCGGCAGCAGAGCCAAGCCGATCAAGGTCAATGCCCCATTGACAGGTAGCAAGGCAAAACCGAAGCTGAAGCCATAGCGCGAGGTCAGCATACTTTCAAGCAGGTAGCAGGCGATGGGGCTCAGAACGGCGACCACAGGGATCCACCGGTCGGAGGGACGCGAACTGCTCAGCAACCCGTAGCCGAACATCCCCAACAAGGGACCGTACGTGTAGTTTGCGGCAGTGAAAATCGCAGCCACCACACTGCCGTCGGCCACAGCGCGGAAGGCCACCATGACCAACACCAGCACACCTGCCATCCCGATGTGCACCCGCTTGCGGATCGCGCGCGCCTCAGCCTCGGGACGGGAAGGGGTATCGAGCAGGTCTACGCAGGTAGAGGTCGTAAGGGCAGTCAGTGCGCCGTCGGCGGAACTCAACGCCGCTGCCAGCAAACCTACCAGGAACAACAGCCCCACGAGGGGGCCGAGATAGCCATCGAGTGCCACGGTAGGAAACAGTGCATCGGCGGCAGGAAGCGGCAGGCCCGTCGTGTCCCAGAACGCATAGAGCAAAGCCCCGAGGACAAGGAAAAGCAGGTTGATGCCGATGAGGACACTGGAGAAGGACAGCATGTTGATTTGGGCATCCCGCAGGCTTTTGCAGGCCAAATTCTTCTGCATCATGTCCTGGTCGAGGCCGGTCATGGCCACTGCGACAAATGCCCCTGCGAGAAGGTGCTTTACCGCATGGTTCGGGGCGCCCCAGTCTTCCCAGACCCACCACGTTGTGCGGCCCGTTTCGGCAAGGCGGGAGGGAAGTTCCGCCCAGGACCACCCGAGTGCATCTACCACGATGAAAACGGCAGCTACCAACGCGCCGAGCATGGCAGCCGTTTGGAGAGTATCTGTCCACACAATCGTTCGCATGCCCCCTTTCCGCGTGTAGAGCCAAATCAAGGCAATGAGCACGGTGGAAATGGCAGTTGCTCCCACAGGAAAGCCCGCCTCGGGACCGCTCAAGCCCAACGGTTCGAGCACGAATTTCTCGAGCACAAGGACCACGAGGTAGAGGCGAAATGCCGATCCGATGATGCGGCTGAGCAAGAAGAAGGAAGCGCCTGTGCGGTAGGCACGTGGGCCGAACCGGTCGCCGAGGTAGCGGTAAATGCTCGTGAGTCCCGTGCGGTAGTACAACGGCAGCAGCACGCCAGCGATGAAGAGGTAACCGAAGAAATACCCGATCACCATTTGCATGTAGGTGAACCCCTGTTCGCCGACCCAGCCCGGCACGCTGATGAAGGTTACTCCGCTGAGCGAGGTGCCGATCATGCCAAATGCGACGACGTACCAGGGCGCCGCGCGGCCCGCCAAAAAGAAATCGGCGTCTCCGCCAGCAGCAGTAGTCCCGCGCGCCGTCCGCGCGGCGACGAACAGCAACAAACCGAAGTAGCCGACGAGGGTGGCCAAAATGAGGAGGGGGTGCATGGGCCCCAAAGATGCATCAGCCCAGCGCCCGGCCGTACCTTCGTCCGCATGGAACTGCCCTCGCGGTTGCTGGAGGCCGCTGTGGATCGCATCGCGTCACTGCCCGGCATCGGGCGGAAAACCGCACTGCGGCTTGCTTTGCACCTCCTTCGTGCGGATCCCGAACGGGTACACGGGCTTGCCCGTGCCCTCACCGAGATGCGGGACGGCGTGCGGCCGTGCGGCGAGTGCTTTGCCGCCACCGAAGGTCCACTGTGTGCGGTATGTGCCGACCCAGCCCGCTCAGCACACCTTATTTGTGTTGTGGAAGACCTGCGCGACATGCTGGCCATCGAGGGCATCGGATCCTACCGCGGTCGTTACCACGTTCTCGGCGGACTCATCAGCCCGATGGACGGCGTCGGTCCCTCGGACTTGCACATCGTGGCACTTGAGGACCGCCTTGCTGCTTTGCCCGAGGGGGCAGAACCGGAGGTGCTCTTTGCTTTGCCTACAACCATGGAGGGCGAAACCACGGCCTACTATGTTTACAAGCGCATTTCTGGCCGGGTCACTACGGTAACGGCTCTTGCGCGCGGCGTGGCAGTGGGAGACGACTTGCAGCACGCCGATGAAGCGACCTTGGCGCAGTCCATCCGTGCACGCATTCCCTATGCACCATGAGCACAGGTATCGACGTGTCGGTCATTGTGGTGAACTACAACGTGGAGCACTTCCTCGCGCAGTGCCTGACTTCGGTAGAGCGCGCGGTGGCCGATGCTGCGCGGCGCGGGTACCGGTGTGAGGTGGTTGTGGTGGACAACCGCTCCGTGGACGGGTCGTGTGCGATGGTCCGGGAGCGGTTCCCTGGGGTGCGGCTGCTTGCGTTGGATGCAAACCTCGGCTTTGCACGTGCGAACAATGCTGCAATCCGCACGACTACTGGAAGGTACGTGCTGTTGCTCAACCCCGATACCGTGGTGCCCGAGGACACCATCGGTGCGGTGGCCGCATTTGCCGATGCGCACCCCCGGCTTGGCGGTTGTGGCGTGCCGATGTACGACGGGGCCGGCAGGTTCCTTCCCGAGTCGAAGCGGGGCTTGCCCACCCCTTGGGCGGCATGCTGCAAAATCACCGGATTGTACCGCTTGGCTCCGGGCTCTGAACGACTCAACCGCTACTATTTGGGACACCTCCCACGCGACCGCAATGCACAGATTGAAATCCTGTCTGGGGCGTTCATGTGGATGCGCCGCGAAGCACTGGACGAGGTGGGGCTGCTCGACGAGGCCTACTTTATGTACGGCGAAGACATCGACCTGAGCTGGCGCTTGATCCAAGGCGGGTGGGAGAACCATTATTTCGCAGGGACGCGCATCATCCATTACAAAGGAGAGAGCACGAAAAAGGGGTCATTGAACTACGTGTTGGTGTTCTACCGGGCGATGGGCATCTTCGCGCGGACCCATTTCGCGGGACGGGAGGCCCGGTTGTTGTTGGCAGCCATCCACGTGGCGATTTGGGGCCGGGCAGCGCTTGCTGTGCTGTCGCGCATGCTGGTGCGCTGGGGACCGCCTGCCTTGGATGCAGTCGCCGGGTATGCCGGGTTGTGGGGGCTGCTCAGGGCCTATGGCCACTGGGCCCAAATTTCCTACCCGGCCGTTCTGGTCAGCATCTCCTTGGCGGTTTACACGGCGGTGTGGGTGGTTGCACTCGCCCTTCGTGGGGCTTACGATCGCCCGTGGCGCTTCGGAGCCACCCTTCGCGGCCTGCTGTCCGGGACGCTGTTTCTGCTCGTGTGTTATGCGCTGCTCCCCGAATCGCTTCGGTTCAGTCGGGCCATTCTCCTGCTCGGCACGGTGTGGATGGCCGGGGTTACGTTAGGCCTGCGGACCGGTGTGTTTGGCCGACATTGGGAACGCACGCAGGGGAAACGGCGGCTGATTGTGGCGGGTGTGGAGGACATTTCCCACATTTTGGCGGTGGTCCGCAGCAGGGGAGAAGAGGGGGCGGATCCTTTGGCCTTGTGGCCTGAACCTACGCGCAGCCCTGGCCCATCGGGGCCCGGTGAAATCCGGTACATCGGCGGTTTAGACGACCTGTCCGAGGCCATCCGCGTGCACCGGATCGATGAGGTCATATTCAGCGGGAGGGACGTTGCTGCATCCGACATCATCGCTTCAATGGCCACGGCTGCCGAATCGGGCGTGGCATTTCGCATTGCCTGGACGGACGGTGGGGCATGGGTAGGGCCGGGTGGACCGCTGACCGATAGCCTCACCGGATTGCAACGCGCGGTGCACCTGCCGGCGGGCCGCCGTGCAAAGCGCACGTTCGATGTCGCGTGTGCGCTGGTGTTCGTGCTTTTCACCCCTGTACTGTGGGCGACCCAACGCCTTGCTTGGTCTGCTGCCGCGGTCGATGTCCTGCGCGGAAGTGCAACCTGGGTGGGATATGCCGGCACCGGCGAAGGGCTGCCGGCCTTCAGGCGCGCCGTTCTGCCACGTGCAAGGGGAGAAGAAGACCGCATCGCGTCGCGCCTCGATGTGCATTATGCGCGAGACTACCGCTGGCTGACCGACTTCAGGGTCGTGCTTGACGCCTTAATTTCGCACCCACGAATTCCTCACCATGGCCACATTTGAGATCCTCCTGCCGAAAATGGGCGAAAGCGTTGCTGAAGCCACCATCACCCGCCTCCTTGTGGGCGCAGGAGAGGCGGTGGCAACCGATGCGCCCATCGTTGAAATTGCGACCGATAAGGTGGACAGTGAGGTTCCTGCGCCGGAGGATGGCATCCTTGTGGAGTGGTTGGTAACGGAAGGTCAAGTTGTCCAAGTGGGCATGCCTCTGGCCAAATTTGCTCCCGCCGCGTCCGCCGCGTCAGCTGCCCCCGCCGCCCCAACCCCAACCCCGTCCCCAACCCCAACCCCGCCCCCAACCCCGCCCCCAACCCCGTCCCCAACCCCGTCCCCGCCCCCAACCCCGTCCCCAACCCCAACCCCGTTCTCAACCTCAATCCCAACCTCGTTCTCAATCTCAATCTCAGTCTCGTTCTCAACCTCGATCTCAGCCCCTCCCCCTCCCCCCACCCGCTCCAGCAACGCCGCCGGCGCCAGC
>CAZMNI010000111.1:0-7073 GCA_964567615.1 uncultured Chryseobacterium sp. | reverse complement strand
CGATGGGTGCCATTGTTTTGGTTTTGAGCGTGTTGCTGATGCGTGTGCACTGGGCAAAATACGCGCCGATTCTGCGAGCCTGACGGCCTGATGCCGGGCGGCATGTCGAAGGCCTCGTTTCTTGCCGTTCCTTTGCGCCGGCAAATTTGCCCGCGTGTTCAGCCGAGGTCGGCACGCAACCGGAACGTGTAGTTCTGGCCCTGTGCGACAGGGATTCCATCTCGGCTCGTTTTCCGCACACGGATTCGTGCGGCTTTGATTCCCTCTTTTCGATGCTTTTTACTGAACTGGGCCTGAGCGACCGTGTGTTGCGCGCCCTCCAACCGCTCGGATACACCGAGCCCACTCCCATCCAGGCCCAGGCCATCCCCCACGTACTTGCAGGCACCGACGTCCTCGGTTGCGCCCAAACGGGCACCGGGAAAACCGCCGCCTTCGCGCTGCCGATGGTCGAATTGCTCTCACAAGAGCGCCCCGAAGGCCGGCGGGCAATCCGCGGGCTCATCCTCACTCCCACCCGGGAATTGGCAAACCAAATCCAAGACAACCTCAAGGCCTATGCCGTGCACACCTCGTTGCGGTCAACCTTGATCTACGGAGGTGTCGGCCAAGGTCGTCAGGTAGAAGCCCTGAACCGCGGGGTGGACATCGTGGTGGCCACCCCAGGGCGTCTGCTCGATTTGATCCAGCAGGGGTATGTCTCGCTTCGGCGTTTGGAATACCTCGTGCTCGATGAAGCGGACACGATGCTCGACATGGGCTTCATCCACGACATCAAGAAGATCATCGCGTTGCTCCCTGAAAACCGGCAATCGCTGTTTTTCTCTGCGACCATGCCTCCGGCCATCCTTTCGCTGGCCGGTACCATCCTCCGCAACCCTGTGCGGGTCGAGGTTTCGCCCATTTCGTCCACTACCGAGCTTGTAGATCAGCGGCTGTATTTCGTCCCACAGGACGACAAACGCGTCCTGCTGGCGGAAATGCTCTCCGCCCCTGAGGTGTCTTCCGCTTTGGTCTTTACCCGCACAAAGCACGGAGCAGACAAGGTGGTGAAATACTTGAACCAAGAGGGCATCAAGAGCGAAGCCATCCACGGCAACAAGAGCCAACCGCAGCGCGACCGCGCCATGAACGGCTTCCGCAACGGCAGCATCCGGGTACTGGTCGCCACCGACATCGCCGCACGCGGCATCGACGTGGAGGAAATCAGCCACGTTTTCAACTTCGAATTGCCGAACATCCCGGAGACCTACGTGCACCGCATCGGCCGCACGGGACGTGCCGGCGCCACCGGCATCGCGGTTTCATTTTGCAACGTCGATGACGAGCCAGAATGCTTGCGCGACATCCAGAAGCTCCTCGGCAAGGAGATTCCAGTGGTGACCGACCATCCTTACCACGTGGAGGTTCCGGCAAATCGCCGGACGCCGCGGCCCGCCGGCAAGCCGGCCCAGGGCCGTTCGGGGCAAGGACGACCCGCCCAGGGGCGTCCGGGCCAAGGGCGACCAGGTCAAGGACGGCCTGCGCATGGAAGACCGCAACAAGGGCGCTACACCGACGACCGGCCCGCTCGGTCTGCCGCCCCCCAACGGAACCGCTCCGAAGGGACTCGGACAGAAGAAGCACCGCGCTCCGGTCGCCCCCAGCACAGCGATGGACGGCCTTCGGGGTCCGCATCGCCCGCAGGGTCGAACCCGAATTACAAGAAAAAGAAGCCCCGGAAGCCCGGCCAGCTCTCTGGAAAGCCTGCGTCCCACACAGGAAAACCCGCCACTGCAGGCTCTGAAGGCAACAAATCGCGCGGGTTCAGCCTCGCGGGCTTGTTCGGAGGTCGCAAAGGCTGAGCTGAAGTTCGGAGATGCGGCGTTGTAGGCGAGGAACTTGCGGTGGAGATTTGGCAAGGTTCATGCAAATTTGCATGCCATGAATCTCACCCCCCGGGTCCTTTACACCGTCATCGTCGTGCTGGTCGTCGGTTGTGCTGTTTTGGCGTACCAACTCCTGCAGCAAAACGAGACGGTCGAAGTCATCGAACAGGAAAAGGTAGAGCTCACGGACGAGCGAGACCGCCTGACCGCTGAACTGGAAGACCTCAAGTTTTCGTACGACACGCTGAAGACGGAGAACGAGGTGATGCTGGCTGAAATCGCGGACCAACGGAAGGAAATCGACCGCCTCATCCGCAACGTGCGCTCTGGAAAGAAATCGGTGTCCTCCGCCCGCAAAGAAGCGGAGACGCTCCGGTCCATCATGAAGGGCTACGTGGCCACCATCGATTCGCTCAACCAGCTGAACCAAGCCCTCATGGGCGAGAACGAAACGATGCGCTCCACGGTCGCCACGGTGCAGCAAGAGAAGGACAACCTCCTGCAGCGCCAGCAAAACATGGAGCAAATCATCACGACCGGCAAAGTCCTTTCCGCATCAGGTGTTTCGGCCCAGGGTTTGCGGATTTCTGATTCTGGACACCAACGGGAAACGGACCGTGCGGGGAAAACGGACATGATCAAGGTGTGCTTCTCGCTCGCGGAGAACCGCATTGCAGAGTCGGGTCGGCGGGAGTTGTACCTCCAAATTGTGGCACCCGGAGGACGGGTGCTGCCTTCGGGCAACGGCTCCTCGGGGAGCACGCCCGGTGGAGAGGCCGTCAGTGCAAGCCGGGGCGTGGATTACGCCAACTCCCGGTTAGATGCCTGCATCTTCTACACCCCGTCGACCGCACTTGCCGCAGGGACCTACCGCACTTACATCCTCGACGGCGATCAGCGCATCGGGTCCGGGGAGTTCGTGCTGCGCTGAGCGCCTGCACACCGCTGCACACCGCACACAAACTCGACCGATTGGGCGCTGCCGTTCGTGGCACCTTGTATGCATGCGAACGACAGAACGGGGGGCATGGGGCGAACGCTGTGCAGTCGCGGCCCTGCAGCAGCGCGGGGCGCGCGTTATCGCGCGGAATTGGCGGTGGCGGCGGTGTGAACTCGACGTGGTCGCAGTGGAAGCCGGGGTGACCGTTTTTGCCGAGGTCAAAGTGCGGGCTGCCACTTCTTCAGACCCCTTTTGGGCCAGCATCGATGTGCGCAAGCAACACCGCTTGCTCTGTGCAGCGGAAGCGTTTTTGCGAAGCCACCCCGAAGTTCCCGCATTTGCCCGATTTGATTTCGTGTGCATCGCCGGCCATCCCCGCGAGTTTGTCCTCCACCACGTCTGCGATGTGTTCGTTCCCGTTCCCATCGCCCTGTCACCGGCTATCTTTACGCCACAATGAAGAAACCTCCTTCCCCCCGTCCAGACCGCGGGCGCCCCGCTGCCCCCGGCAAACCTGGGGCGAAGCGAAGGCCTGCGAAGGCCCCGCGCAAAGCGCCCGTAGCCTCCGATCCGAACGGGCCCATGCGCCTCAACCGGTACATCGCACATGCGGGCATCTGTTCCCGGCGGGAGGCGGACGTCTTGATTGCCTCGGGGGTTGTAACGGTCAACGGCGAAGTGGTCACGGAGCTCGGCCGCTCGGTACTGCCCTCGGACCACGTTCAGGTAGGAACCGACCGGATCCGGCCTGAAGCGAAACGCTATGTGCTGCTGAACAAGCCGAAGGGATTCATCACCACGGTCGACGACCCCCAAGGCCGCCGCACCGTGATGGAACTTGTGAAGACGGCGTGCAAGGAGCGGCTCGTTCCCGTCGGTCGCCTTGACCGGGACACCACCGGCCTGTTGCTTTTCACGAACGACGGCGACCTCGCAGATCGGCTGACGCACCCCCGCAACGGGGTGCGCAAGCTCTACCACGTCACCCTCGCAGAAAAAGTGCAGCAGCACCACCTCGACGAGATCCTCAAAGGCTTCGTGCTCGACGACGGCTTCGTCAAGGCAGACCAAGTGAGCTTCGCGGGCAACGACCCGCACGAGGTGGGCATCGAACTGCACTCTGGCCGCAACCGCATCGTCCGCCGCATCTTCGAACACTTCGGCTACAAAGTGGCGAAACTCGACCGCGTTCGATTTGCGCACCTCACGAAAAAAGACCTGCCACGGGGTCATTTCCGCCACCTCAACGAAGACGAGGTGAAGTTTCTCCGCATGAACGCCTGACCCACATGGCCACCTCCGACTCCCTCGTCATCATCCCCACCTACAACGAAAAGGGCAACGTCGAGCGCATGCTGGAGACGGTGATGGCACTCCCATTGCAGCCGCATGTGTTGATTGTTGACGACGGGTCACCCGACGGAACTGCAGCCATTGTGCGGGATGTGGCGTCGCGGTACCCTGGGCGGATTCACCTGCTCGAACGCAGCGGCAAGCAAGGGCTGGGAACCGCATACATCGCCGGTTTCCGCTGGGGACTGGAACGCGACTATGCCTACCTGTTCGAGATGGACTGCGATTTTTCACACAATCCCGAAGACCTCGCCAGGCTGCGTGCGGCGTGCGCAGAGGGAGGTGCCGATGTAGCTGTCGGGTCGCGGTATACGCGCGGCGGCAAAGTCGAGAACTGGCCCTGGGATCGGCTGCTGATGAGCACATTTGCATCCATCTACGTGAATGCCGTGCTGTGGCTCGGTGTGCGGGATGCCACGGCAGGTTTCAAATGCTACCGGGCCCAGGCACTCAAGACCATCGACTTGTCGCGCATCCGCTTTGTCGGCTACGCCTTCCAAATCGAGATGAAGCACTCTGCCCGCCAGTTGGGCTTCCGCATCGCAGAAGTTCCCATCCGGTTCATCGACCGGCAAGTCGGTGAAAGCAAAATGAACATGGGCATCTTCCGAGAAGCCTTCCTCGGGGTCCTGTCGATGCGTTTCCGCCCCGTCAAACCTGCCCCCACCGCCTGATGGCTACCCTTTTCCGCAATGTCGTTCTTGTGAACGAGGGCCACGCTGCACCCGGAGAACTGCTCATCGAAGGGGGGAACATCGTTGCAACAGGAACGCATGTGGACATCCAAGCGGCACGCGTAGACCGTATTGTAGACGGGAACGGATGTTGGTTGCTGCCCGGCTGCATCGACGACCAGGTGCATTTCAGAGAACCGGGATTGACCCACAAAGCCGACCTGACCACAGAATCCGCTGCTGCAGCAGCAGGAGGCATCACGTCCTTCATGGAGATGCCGAATACGGTCCCGAACACCCTGACCCTGGATCTTCTCGAGGAGAAGTATGCACGCGCCGCGGAGGTGAGCCCTGTCAACTACTCGTTCTACCTCGGCGGGTCGAACGACAACCTCGATGAGATTGCGCGAATGGACCCGTCACGCATTTGCGGCGTAAAGGTGTTCATGGGTTCGTCTACCGGCAACATGCTCGTTGACAGCCGAGAAGCACTCTGCGGCATCTTCAGCGAGTCGCCTACCCTTGTGGCTGTGCACTGCGAAGACGAAGCCACTGTGCGCAAAGCTGCAGCGGAAGCGAAGGAACGGTTCGGCGAAGCCGTTCCCCCCGCGTATCACCCCGTCATTCGCAGTGCAGAAGCCTGCTACCGAAGTTCCTCTTTGGCCGTCGAACTTGCCGAACAATACGGCACGCGGCTGCACATCTTGCACATCTCCACCGCACGGGAACTCGACCTGTTCTCTGCGGCCACGCCGTTGGCAGAAAAGCGCATCACCGCGGAGGCCTGCATCCACCACCTGTGGTTTACGGATGCCGACTATGCCCCCCTCGGCAATGCCATCAAATGGAATCCCGCTGTGAAAACGGCGGAGGATCGCGCGGCAATTCGCGCAGCATTGCGCTCTGGCCGCATCGATGTTGTGGCCACAGACCACGCACCCCACACGTGGGAAGAAAAATCCCGCGGCTACTTCGACGCCCCCTCCGGAGGGCCGTTGGTAGAACATGCCCTGGTTGCGATGCTCGAACTCGTTCACCAAGGAGTGCTCGAACTCACGGATGTGCCCCGGCTGATGGCCCACCAAGTTGCCGAGGCCTTCCGGCTCGTGGGGCGCGGCTACCTTCGGCCCGGCTACCGCGCAGATCTCGTACTCGTCGATCCGAATTCCCCGTGGACCGTCGAACCAGCTCGTGTCTGGGCGAAATGCAAATGGTCCCCCTTCACCGGAATGCGGTTCCGCAGCCGCGTCCGGTCCACATGGGTCAACGGGGTGGAGGTGTTCGACGGGGAACAGGTGCTCCACCGGGGCACTGGAGAACGGTTGCAGTTCGACCGATGAACCGGCTGTATACTGCGCTGATCGGGTGCATACTTGCCGCCACGGGCTGCAGTCCGGAAGGAGGCTCGGTTACCACGCCTCCAGAAGGAATTTTGTCCCAAGATTCATTTGCACGGATCTATGCGGAAGCCCAACTCATCGAAGCGGCAGACAAGCTCGGCATGTTCCGTGAAGACGACCCCAGTATCCGGCTTGCAGCCGCATACGCAGAACTCTTCGCCCGAACCGGTGTGAGCGAGGAACGGTACCGGGAGAGCTTCACGTGGTGGTTCAGCCATCCGGAGGCACTTACGGGAGTGCTTGCGCAGTCTACGGACTACTTGAACGACCTCGAACGGGAAGAAAACGGTGTGAGGTACGTTCCGGCCCCCAGCGATTCCACCCCAGGCAACCCCACTGTCACGCCCGGAAAAACCTTGCGACCGCGCAAAGCGGTTCAGCCCGGAAACTGATCGCGGTAGGCCTGAGCAGCGGTGCGGATGGTGTCCACCACCGGCGTGTACTTCCAAGCCACTCCCGCCTCCGCACACCGCGATGCAATGCGGTCCGAAGCGTAGGTGTGCCTGCGGTGGGTATTTGCAAGTGCTTCCCGCGTCACGATGGTTTTCTTTCCGGTAATCCACTCTGCAGCGCGTGCGGCGCGCCACGCGACCTCGGCCATCCACGGCCGCACCGCGTGGCGTGGCGCAGGACGGCCCAGCGCGGCCGCGATTTCAATGAAGACCGACCGATAGTCCCGTGTTTCTGCATGGAGGATGAACCGCTCGCCCCAACCTCCGACGTCGGGCAGCAGGACGGCAGCCCGCGCGACGTCCTCTGCCGCTACAAATCCGTTCGCACCCAGCGGATAAAACGACAATCCCCGGTCCACGGTGGCAAAGAACTCCGCCGACGACCG
>CAZMNI010000110.1:0-7080 GCA_964567615.1 uncultured Chryseobacterium sp. | reverse complement strand
GAAGGGCGCACCCCTGCGCCCTTCCATCCTAACAATCTACTTGTACCCACTCCACGGTCCACTTTTGGACTACGAGAGAATGAATCCGCGGCGATATTAAGACATGTTCAGTATAATCAAAGCCCAATTCGATATTCAACCGTATGATTTTATCAACAGCCCGTGGACACACGCAGAATGAGGAACAGCGAAGTACCTTTAAGCACCTGCAAGTCAATCCGCCATGGGCCAGTCTGAACCGCTACTGAAGGGTGTGCTGGGAGCTGCATACAGCGCTGCACTGCTGGCCGTCAGCTCGGCGTTGTGTGCCCAGTCGCCGAATTTCGACAACCCCTCGGCGGCGGCCGGAATCCTGCATCCGGGCTACCACCACGCCGTGGCGGTGGGGGATTACAACGGCGACGGATGGGACGACATCTATGTGGGGACCACAAACGGGATGAATGCACTGTACCGGAACAACCGGGACATGACGTTTACCGAGGTGGGGGTGCTGGCCGGGGTGGCCGATGCGGGGCGGACGTATGCGGCGGTTTGGGCGGATTTTGACAATGATGGCGATTTGGATTTGGCCACGGGCAACTACATCGATCCGAATCGGTTCTACGAAAACGACGGCGACGGGACCTTCACGGACCGGACGGTGGAATACGGGGTGGGGCACACCGGGCTGTGCCGCAGCCTGCACGCCGCGGACTACGACGGCGACGGGTGGCTCGACCTGTTCGTGGTGAACCTGAGTGGCTCGAACGTGCTGTACCGCAACCTCGAGGGGGAAGGGTTTCAGGATGTGACGTTTGCGGCCGGGGCGGGGGATGCGGCCAGTTTGGTCAGCATGGGCGCCCTCTTCACGGATACCGACAACGACGGCGACGTGGACCTGTACCTCACGCACGACGCGAACCAACCGAACATCCACCTGCGCAACAACGGCAACGGGACGTTCACGAACACCACCGCCGCCACCGGCCTCGGGTTCGTGGGCAACTGCATGGGCGTCGACGCGGCCGACATCAACCACGACGGGTGGATGGACCTGTACATCACGAATTTGTACCCCAGCGAGCTGTTTCTCAACGACGGCGACGGGACCTTCACGCCGGTGGCCGCCGCAGCCGGGGTGAACGACTCGGGCATGTCCTGGGGCTGCGCCTTCTTCGATTACGACCACGACCGCGAGTGGGACCTGTACGTGGCGAAGGACTACTTCTTCAGCCCACAGCCGAACATCCTTTACCGCGGCGAGGGCGACGGAACATTCGCTTACGTGAGCGCCGACAGCCCCGTCTTGCGGCATCCGTTCTCGGATTACGGGCTCGCGCAGGCCGACCTCGACCGCGACGGCGACCGCGACCTGATCATCGCCACACCGGGCTCCGGCGCGAATCCCGGAATCCAAATCCTGCGCAACAACGCCTCCACCGGCCACGCCATCGCGCTGCAGCTCGAGGGCACGGCCTCGAACCGGAACGCGGTGGGGGCGCGGGTGTCGGTGTGGGCCGGCGGTGCGGTGCGCAACGACGAGGTGCACTGCGGCCAAGGGTACAGCGGGGCGAGCCCGTTCGAGCTGCACTTCGGGCTGGGGACGGCGGCGGTGGCCGACAGCGTGCGCGTCCGTTGGCCCTCCGGCACGGTGAGCATGCATTACGGGCTGGCGGCCGACAGCGTGCACCACCTCGTCGAGCCGGGGGCGGATCCGTGGTTCTACTTCGGCTGCACCGCGCAGGACGCCTGCAACTTCCAGCCCGCGGCGGTGTTCAACGACGGCTCGTGCACCTACGTGCCCAGCGGGTTCGACTGCGACGGGGAGCCGCTGCCGGGATTCCCCACCGAAGCCACGCACAGCATCGCCCGGCTGTGGAACGAATCGCTGCTGCACGCCATCCGCCACGACCGGGCGCGGCCCACGGTGCACGCCCGCAACCTCTACCACAGCAGCTTGCTCATGCACGACCTCTGGGCCGCCTTCGAGCCGGAGGGGCCGCAGCGGCCGGGCACGGTGCTGCTGGGCGATACGCTGCACGGGTTCGCTGTGCCGTTCGACGGCGTGGGCGTGGACGGCGGCGAGCTCGGACGCATCGAAGCGCGGCGGGCAGCCATCAGCTACGGGATGTACCGGCTGCTGCGGCATCGGTTTGCGACGGCGCCGCGTTGGCCGGTCATCGACGTGGACCTCGACGCGCGGATGGCGTCGCTGGGCTACGACCCGGCCTTCACCTCGACCGACGTGGAAGCCGCAGGCGGCGATCCCACGGCGACCGGGGCCGCCCTCGGCAACGCCTTCGCCGCCGCCCTCATCGCCTACGGCCTGCAGGACGGCTCAAACGAGCAAATCGGCTACCAAAACACCTTCTACAACCCGGTCAACTGGTTCCTCGACATGACCCAGCCCGGCAACCCGGAGATGTTCTTCCCGAACCGCTGGCAGCCGCTGCAGCTCAGCCTGTTCATCGACCAAAGCGGCAACAGCTACGGCTCCGTCACCCCGGAATTCCTCTCGGCCGAATGGGGCCACGTCGATCCGTTTGCGCTTGACCCGGCCACGGCCGACCTGCGCGAGCGGCTCGGCGGAGTGTATCCGGTGTACCTCGATCCCGGACCGCCGCCCGCACTCGACGAGAACGCGTGGACGGAGTGGGATTCGGATTGGAAATGGGGGCACGCCCTCGTGGCCACGTGGTCGAGCCACCTCGACCCCAGCGATGGGGTGGTGTGGGACATCTCGCCGGGGGCGCTCGGTGGAAACGGCTACATCCCGGAGGACGCCGAGGCCGCCCGTGCCTTTTACAACCTGCTCGACGGGGGGACGACGTCGGCGGCCGGGGAAGGGCACCCGGTGAACCCGTCGACCGGGCAGCCCTACGCGCCGGAGCTGGTGCTGCGCGGCGACTTCACGCGGGCTCTGGCGGAATTTTGGGCCGACGGCCCCGATTCAGAAACGCCTCCCGGCCACTGGTTCAAGCTGTTCAACGACGTCACGGACCAGCCGGCCTGCGCGCGGAAATGGCGCGGCGAAGGGGAGCCGCTCGACCCGCTCGCCTGGGACGTCCGCGGCTACCTCGCGCTCGGCGGCGCCATGCACGACGTGGCCATCGCGGCGTGGGCGCTCAAGGGGTGGTACGACACTTCGCGCCCGGTCTCTGCCCTCCGCTGGATGGCCGACCGGGGCCAAAGCTCAGACCCGGAAGCCGACTCCTTCCACCCGGCCGGCATCCCGCTGCTTCCGGGCTACATCGAACTCATCACTGCGGCTGACCCGCCAGCGCTCCGCGGGGCCGCCGGCGAACACGTGGGCAAGGTGAAGGTGCGGGCATGGCGCGGCCCCAGCGCTGTCATCGTCCCGGCGACGGACATGGCGGGCGTGGACTGGATCCGGGCCGAGAACTGGTGGCCGTACCAGCGGCCGACCTTCGTTTCGCCGCCCTTCGCCGGCTATGTGAGCGGGCACTCGACGTACTCGCGGGCCGCGGCCGAGGTGCTGACGCTGATGACCGGCGACGCCTTTTTCCCGGGCGGGCTGGCGGTGTATCCGATGGAGGCGCACGAGGAGCTCGTCTTCGAAGACGGGCCGTCGCAAACGTTTGACTTGCAGTGGGCAACGTACCGTGATGCCGCAGACCAAAGCGCCTTGTCCCGCATTTGGGGCGGCATCCACCCGCCCCAAGACGACTGGCCCGGCCGACGCCTCGGGGAAACGATCGGCATCAACGCCTTCCTCGCGGCCGAGGCGCTCACCCTGCCCCTCCTCGGCGCCCCTTGCGCCGGCGCCACGTGCCCCTGCCCCGGCGACTTCAACCTCGACGGTGCGCGCAACCTGCCCGACCTGCTGCTCGTCCTGCTCAACTACGGGCTCGCCGCGCCCGCCGACGGCAGCGGCGCCCCGCCGCGCCTCGACCTCGACGGCAACGGCACGGTGCTCGCCGGCGACGTCCTCGCGCTGCTGTCGCTGTGGGCCGTCCCGTGCCCGTGACGTACATTGTGCGCGATGCGAGTACTATTTATCTCTTGTGCAGCGGCCTGCGCGCTGTCCACGGCCGTGTCCAGCGGCTTCGCCCAAACGTGGAACGACCGCGGTCCCGGCCGCCCCGAAGCGCTCACCGGCCCCATCCGGCCGGCCGCCTTCCGCTCGGTCACGGTCGATGCGGACGCCCTGCAGCGCCACCTCCTGGCAGCGCCGCACGAAGACTTCGTCGCCCCGGCGAATTCCCCCACGGTGCTCACCCTGCCCCGCCCAGACGGCACGCTGGCGACCTTCCGCTTCGTCGAAAGCCCGGTCATGGCGCCGGAACTTCAAGCGCAATTCCCAGAAATCCGCACCTTCCTCGGCCAAGGGGTCGACGACCGCACCGCCCTGCTGCGCTGCGACATGACCCCGGCCGGCTTCCACGCCATGGTGCTCTCCGCCGGTGAGACCTGGTACATCGATCCTGCCCAGCCCGGCGACCGCTCGCAGTACATCGCTTACACGAAGTCCGATTTCTACGCCACGACCGACAAGCGCCGCGCGGAATGCAGCCCGCTCGCCGGCCCTTCTTCCGCCCTGCCTGAAAGCGAGGGGCGCCGCGTCCGCTTCATGGGCCGCCCTGCCACGCCCGATCCGGCCCTGCGCGAAGGGCCCGCCGTGGCCGCGATGACCGGCAACACGCTGCGCACCTTCAGCCTTGCCCTTGCCTGTACCGGCGAATACGCCGCCTACCACGGGGGCACCACGGCCGGCGCGCTCGCGGCCATGAACACGTCGATGGCCCGCATCAACGGGGTCTTCGAACGCGACTTCGCCATCCGCATGGTCCTGGTGCCGAACAACACCTCCCTCATTTTCTTGACGGCATCGACCGATCCGTACACGAACACCGACGGCGGTGCGATGTTGGGCCAAAACCAAACGACCTGCGACAACCTCATCGGCTCAGCGAACTACGACATCGGCCACGTCTTCTCGACCGGCGGCGGCGGCGTCGCCTACCTCCAAGCGCCCTGCACCAGCTTCAAGGCCGGCGGTGTCACGGGATCCGGCGCGCCCGTCGGCGACCCCTTTGACATCGACTACGTGGCGCACGAGATGGGCCACCAGTTTGGCGCAAACCACACGCAGAACAACAGCTGCAATCGCGCCAGCTCGGCCGCCTACGAGCCGGGCTCCGCCAGCACCATCATGGGCTACGCGGGCATTTGCGCCCCGAACCTCCAGCCGAATTCCGACGACCACTTCCACGTCCACAGCTACATCGAAATCGTCAACTACAGCGTCAACGGCGCGGGCAGTTCCTGTGCAACGCTGACTGCCACCGGCAACACGCCGCCGACGGTCGATGCCGGCATCAACGGCCGCTCCATCCCGAAGAGCACGCCCTTCGAACTCACCGCCACCGCCAGCGACGCGAACGGCGACATCCTCACCTACAACTGGGAGGAATACGACCTGGGTCCCGTCACGGCCTCGGGCGACAACACGCTCACAAACCCCTCCGGCACGCAGCCCATTTTCCGGTCTTGGCCCTCGGTCACCTCGGCCACCCGCACCTTCCCGCGTCCGCTCAACCTGGTCGCAAATACCACGGTCATCGGTGAGCACATGCCCACCTACGGCCGAGAACTCAAGTTCCGCTGCACGGTCCGCGACAACCGCGCCGGCGGCGGCGGCGTCGCCCACGACCTCGTCACCATGCAGGTCGCCGGCTCCGCCGGTCCCTTCGTCATCACCGCCCCCAACGGCGGCGGCACCTTCACCGGCAACACCCCCGTCACGGTCACTTGGAACGTCGCCAGCACGAACCTCTCCCCCGTCAACTGCACAGCCGTGGACATCTTCCTCAGCACCGACGGCGGCTACACCTGGCCCCACACGCTCGCCACGAACGCCGCCAACTCCGGAACCGCCACGGTCACCTTCCCGAACCTCACCTCCTCCTCCGCCCGCATCAAGGTCAAGGCCGCCGCGAACTACTTCTTCGACATCTCGAACGCGAACTTCTCCATCGTCCCCGGCGGCACCCCCGGCTGCACGACCTCGACCGCCTGCAACTACAACCCCGCCGCCACGGTCGACAACGGTACCTGCGTCTACGCCACCGGCTGTGACACCTGCTCCGGCGGCGCGGTAGCCGACGGCGACACGGACAACGATGGCATCTGCAACACGAACGAAATCCCCGGCTGCTCAAATCCGTCCGCCTGCAACTACCTGGCCACCGCCACGGACCCTGCGGCGTGCGTCCTCCCAGGCGCTTGCGAGTTCTGCCTCGCCGGCGGCGGCTTCGGCACCTTCGACCTCAGCGGCAACGGCCTCGTAGAAGTCGCCGACATCCTCCTGCTGCTCGGCGACTTCGGCTGCCTCGGCGCGGACTGCACGGCCGACCTCGACGGGGACGGCGCCACGGCGGTGTCGGATGTGTTGCTGCTGTTGGGGGCGTTCGGGGAGGGGTGTGAGTGAGGGAACAGTTGGAGTTGGAGTTTGAGTTGGAGTTGGCAGTTTGAGTTGGCAGTTTGAGTTTGAGTTGGCAGTTTGAGTTGGCGGTTTGGGTTTGGGTTTGGGTTTGAGGGGGCCAAAAGGGGGGCGGAATGTGGATAAGTTCAGGAGGAAAAATGAGGGTTACTCGTTTGGAATTCTGTAACTTAAAGCATGAAAACGAAGGAATTCAAGACGGAGGCGAAGGCGCTCGTTTGGGTCGTAGAAGTGCGCAAAGCGGTGGCCAGCGCCCCCTGCGACGATGCCCTCCGGGACCAAATCCGACGCGCGGCCGCCAGCGTCCTGCTCAACCTCGCCGAGGGTGCCGGGCACTCCACCGCTCCGTCCCAAGCGCGCCACTACGCCATCGCCCGCGCCTCTGTTTCCGAAGCTCTTGCAGGCCTCCGGCTGCTCCGTGCTGAACATGCACTTTCCCCGGAGCAACTGCGCGACCTCACTTCCGGAGGCGATGAAATCACGCGCATGCTGTGGGGGCTGATCCGCCACTGCCGCGAACTCGCTCCGCGCTAACATTTGGCGCGCCCCGCGCGCGCTCCCCCAACCCAAACTCAAACTTAAACTCAAACTCAAACTCAAACTCAAACTGCTAACTCCCTCATCCACCCCCACCC
>CAZMNI010000109.1:0-7105 GCA_964567615.1 uncultured Chryseobacterium sp. | reverse complement strand
CTCCTCAAATCCGTCGTGTTCGTGCATCATCGTGCTCCAAGTTAGGTTGCAGGGACGAGCCCGGGCGCAAGGCCCGTGCCAAACGCCCACCGCGCCATTCTGTCAGACGTCACCGCAAAATGCAGTCCGCTCGGGTGCGGTGGCGGCGTGGTATGCCACGAGGCGCTCGCGGTCTTCGTCCGAGAGGACCATGCCGCGGCGTGCCATCATGCGCTCGGCGGTCCGGAGGACGGGTTCGAGGTCGGCGGTTTCCCATGTGCCGGGTCCTCCCCAAACGAAGGGAGGGAGGTGCTTCGGGGGCAATCCCGGTCCGAAGAGTTGGGCTCCCGTTCCGATCACAGTGGCGGTGTTCAGGGTGGTTCCGATGCCGCACTTCACGTGGTCTCCCATCAACACGCCACAGAAGGTCCTTCCCGACGGCACGGCCTTTCCGGCAGAGCGGCGGTAGACGTGAACTTCGCCGTACGTGTTCTTCAGGTTGCTCGTCGTGGTCCCCGCGCCCAGGTTGCACCAAGCGCCGAGTACGGAGCTTCCTAAAAACCCGTCGTGGCCCTTGTTCGTCCAGCCTACAATCACCGCATTTGACACTTCACCTCCGATGCGGCATTCGGGCCCGAAACTGCAGGGCCCTTGGATCCGCGCTCCCATTTTGATCACGCTACCCGGCCCGAGTGCGAGCGGTCCGCGCACGGTTGCGCCTTCTTGGATTTCCGCGCCCGCACCCACCACGATGGCTCCTCCTTCGGTATTCAAGGTGCAACCCACAAGCCGTGCATCGGGGGCAACATGGAGCCGGTCGGCCGGACCGATGAGCGTGACGTGGGAGGGGAGGGAGGGCGCAGTCCGGGTGCCCCAAGCCCGGCACAGCCCTGCTTCATCTGCACCGAGTGCCTCCCCGCACCGTTCGAAGAGATCTTCAGGCGTGTGCAGCAGGTCCGGCATTTCAGTTGCTTGGCCTACCGCGTCCTCTCGACCACGTGCAGCGAGCACCACGTCTCCGAACACCAGTGTGCCATGTGCATCCAGCGTCCGCACCGCGCGGGCAGCGCGCTCAGAAGGCACCCAGCGGGAATTCAGGCGCACCTCCAGGACATCGTCTTGCAGCAGCTCCTCCCAGACTGCACGCAGGGCCCTGCCGCCCCACGGCAAATCGGCCACAGACCGGCCGTAGTTGACCGGATAAAAGTCCACCGTCGCTGCGTCTTCGAAAAAATGCACACGTCCCATGCGGGCGAAGGTAGCGCGAACAATTCGGGCCATCCGAATGTAATGCCGGTTGTGGACCAGCAGTTTTCCATCCGCGACCTCGAGCAGTTTTCGGGGATCAAAGCCCATACCATTCGGATGTGGGAACAGCGGTATGGGCTGTTGACTCCCCAACGCACGGCTACGAACATCCGCTTCTACACCGGGGAAGACCTCAAGAAGCTCTTGTGTGTGACCCTGCTGATTGAGCACGGACACCGCATCTCGCACGTGGCAAAGCTGGGTCCGGGTACGTTGGCGGATTCGGTAGGACAACTGGCTGCCCACGACGATCCGGCTGCACGGGATGCCTTGTTGAAAGTTGCTATGCTGCAATTCGACGAGGCGGCCTTTCGGGATGTGGTGCAAAAAGCCGAAGCGTCGTTGGGTTTCGAGCGGACGGCGACCCAGGTGCTGCTTCCTTTCCTTTCGGGCATCGGTCGGTTGTGGCTCTCGGACGCCATTTGTCCGGCGCACGAGCATTTCGTGAGCCATTTGGTGCGCGAATACTTCATTGCGCACGCGGCGGCGCTTCCTCCCGGAAAAGGGCAGGCACTCGTGCTGTATTTGCCTGAGCGTGAAATCCACGACATCGGCCTGCTCTACTTGCACGCGCTCGCCAAATCCCGGGGCCTGCATTCCATCTACCTCGGCGCCAGCGTGCCCATGGAGGATTTGGCAGAAGTTGCACGCAACTTCCCGGGTGCCATGTTCGTGGCATCGTGCACGGCCTTTCCGATGCCAGACGATGCCCAAGCGTACGTCGATGCCGTTGCGGCAGCCGTGCCCGAGGGGCACCGCGTGCTTCTCGCGGGACGCATGTTCGATGGCGTTCAGCCCCCGCCGGCGGTCTGTTGCCTTCCGAACGGCATGGCCCTGACCGATGCCCTGTTCGGGGCTGCGCACCCGCTTGTTTAAAGTTTGTGAAAAAAGTTTGAACAAAGCGCACCGATCTGGGGATTTTTGTTCAACCTTTGGCTTACAAGATTAAACAAGCCATGGGAACGCTCGAATTCAACTCGTTGCTGGTGCACAACTCTGAGTTTCTGAAGGGGTTTGCGCTCGGATTCACACGCGACAGCCAAGATGCAGAAGACCTCGTCCAGGATACACTCGTAAAGGCCATGCGGTACCGCGACAACTTCCGGGAAGGGACGAACATCCGTGGGTGGTTGTACACGATCATGCGCAACATCTTCATCAACAATTACAAGCGCAAGCGGTTCCAGAACACGGTCGTGGACACCTCGGAAAACCAGGTGCACCTCCATGCCGGCGCTGCGCCCGCAATGGACACGGTGACTACGGTCATCCACACCGGAGACATTGAACGTGCCATCGCGAACCTGAAGCCCGAGTTCCGCATCCCCTTTACCCGGTTTGTCGAAGGGTACCACTACGATGAAATCGCCGCTGAGATGGGGATTCCGATGGGCACGGTGAAGAGCCGCATCTTCCATGCGCGGAAGAAGCTCGCAGCGGAGTTGGCGGACTTCCGTTGAGGGAGATTTCTTGAGGAAAGGCAACGTTCTGCCTACCTTTCGCGTCAACCTGCAGGAGAACGCCTCAACCATGACTCGATTCCTGCGTTTTGTCTTTTGCCTGTGCGCCGGGGTGCTGATGCTCCCAAATTTTTTGCGCGCCCAGTTTGATGTCACCACGGGGTTGACCCTCGAGGAATACGTGAACGACGTGCTGCTGGGCAGCGGGGTGCAGGCATTCAACATCACCCTTACCGGCAGCAATTCCCAGTTGGGGTACTTGACCGGAGGTGAGGACTCTTTCTCCGTAGACGAAGGGCTGGTCTTGAGCAGCGATTTGAGTGACAACATCGACTGCGCCGGTGCAGGGTTCTGTCCGGATTGTTTGGGGTACGGTTTTTCGGATCCGGATTTGCTCAGCATTGCGAACTCCGTTCCCGGGATGATCGGTCAAGGGTTCTCTGTGAGCGGCGTTACCGACGGCTGTGTGTTGGAATTCGACTTCATCGCAGCAGGGGACACCGTACGATTCAACTACGTTTTCGGCTCCGATGAATACCCGATGGCGACCTACAACGCCGCTTCGGGTACGTGGAGCTATTCCGGGGGCTGGGTGAACACGGCCTACAACGACATTTTCGGCTTCTTCCTGAGCGGCCCGGGCATCACGGGACCTTACGACAGTCCGCCCGGGTTTCCAGGAGGGGCCGTGAACATTGCAGGTGTTCCGGGCACGAATCCGACGCTCCCGATCACCATCTCATCGGTCAATCAACTGCTCAATTCAGACCTCTTCGTCCCCGTGGACGGCGGAGGCAACGGCGAGCCGCCGTGCATCAACGGGTACACCATTCCCCTTACTGCGGAATATCCCGTTCAATGCGGAGAGACCTACCACATCAAGCTCGCCATCGCAGACGGCACGGACACGGCACTCGAATCCATTGTCGTCCTCGAGGCCGGTTCGTTCCAATCAAATGCCGTGGTTCAGGTCGACCTGAGCATCGACGTGGGGGGGCCGGATGCAAATACGATTTACGAAGATTGCGGTACTGCTGTACTCTCCTTCGAGCGGCCCGTCATCACGAACCTCGCGATTCAGGAGATGGTGTACTTGAACTATGCTGGGAGCACCGCCATCAACGGGGTGGATTTCGGTCAACCGCAGCCGAACGGCACATTGATTCCACTGCCTGATTCTGTGGTGTTTGCTCCGGGTGTGCAAGAGGTTAGTTTTTCGCTGGTTGCGGCCATCGATGGCATCGCCGAGGGCCCAGAACAAGTCGTCCTAGAGATCGAAAACATCGCAGCCTGCAACGGCGGTGGGCTGACTACGTACTTCGAGTTCACTGTCGCTGAGAATCCTCCGCCTTTCGTGGTCACCGGATTTGACGGTTCGATGTGCGCGGGGACGGAACTGCTCGTTTCTCCGACGGTCACGGGTGGCTACGGCAACTACACCTACAACTGGGTATGCACCGGGGCTACAACCGAAGAACTGCTCATTGCGCCTACGTCCGATTTCGACTGCATGGTCATCGTGGGGGACACCTGCGGGATGCCTTCCCAAACGGTCAACGTCCACGTCGATGTCTTGACCTTCCCGCCGCTTGAGGCGGATATCAGCCCGAACCAAGTGACCCTCGAGTGCAATGGCATGGCGTCCATGACGGGATCGGCTACGGGAGGAGATGGGATGTACGAATACGCCTGGACGGACCAAGACGGAAACGCGTTGCAAAGCTCGTGGTGGAATCCTTCGGCCCTTGACCTCTACACATGGAACAACGCCGACGAGGTCCACCTGTTTGTCATCGACGGTTGCGGCTTTGTCTCCGAGGACTCCATCCCGGTGTCGTACAACATTCCACCCATCAATGTGACGGTGAACCCGAACGTCCAAGCCCTGTGCAACAATCCGTTCGTGATCCAGTCCTCGGCCACGGGACAAGGACCGTTCAACTACACGTGGCTGCTGGGGGGGCAGGTGCTCGCCTGGACACAGAATTTGGCCTACACCTCCACCGCAGACCTTGCGCTGACCTTGAATGTATCGGACGGCTGCGGCCAAATTGAGTCCGTCCCCGTCTCCGTCGACATCACCTCACCGCCGGTGATTGCCTCGCTCCCCACCGGACTCGAGGGGCCGTGCACCCAGGTGTTCAATGTCCCGGTAACCATCACCAGCGGCAGCGGTGGCTACTCGTATGTGTGGACCCAGGACGGACAGCCCATCCCCGGCGGATCCTCCATCCAACTCAGTTCGTTTGCCGATACGGATCTTTCGGTCACCGTCACCGATGGCTGCGGTGAAACGGCCACGGTCAGCACAGCGATTTCCATCGTTAACCCGCCGTTGGTCATTGATTTGGGCGAGGATGTTTTTGCGTCGTGTGTCGACTTGACCACCTTGACCCCGACGATTTTAAGCGGTGCAGGGGGCTACACGTACAGCTGGACGGTGGATGGTGTTCCCGCGGGGACGTCGGAAGACCTCGAGTTGCAATCCTTTGTGACGGTACCGGTAGAGGTGTTCGTACAAGACGGGTGCGGTGGAAGCGAA
This sequence comes from uncultured Chryseobacterium sp., assembly GCA_964567615.1. Lineage (GTDB taxonomy): Bacteria > Bacteroidota > Bacteroidia > Flavobacteriales_D > Sanyastnellaceae > CAMCYM01. Next base: position 1,816 of record CAZMNI010000109.1, on the reverse strand, counting down.
GTGGACCAGCTCACCTACCACATTCCCGATATTCCGGTGGAATTGACGGTGAGTCCGGACGTGACGATTTGTGCGGGCGACGGCGTTTCGATCTCCGCGGTAGCAACAGGCGGTGAGGAGGGATTTGTGTACGAGTGGACGAGCCTCGGGGCCTTCGGTCCTGACCTCTACCTCACGCCGTCCCAAACCGCGACCTACCCGGTACAGGTCTCTGACATCTGCGGCCGAACGGTCGAAGATGCCGTCACCGTGGGGGTGCAGTACCTCTTCAGCGGATTCCAAGTGTCCGTGAACGACGAGGGTGCGCACCAGTTTTGGGCGGCGCCCACGCCGCCTGAGCCGTTCCCAGGAGCTTATACGTACGCTTGGGACTTCGGCGATGGGGCCACTTCGGATGTCGAGAACCCCGTCCACCTCTACGACGGCCTCGATTCCTACACAGCCACCCTCGGCGTCACCAGCGAAATCGGGTGCACGGACACGGCGTACACCCTGATTCAAGGACCCGCCCTGTTTTATGTTCCGACGGCGTTTTCTCCGAACAACGACGGCATCAACGACGCCTTCCGCATCTACGGCGCCCAAATCGAGACCTTTGAACTGCACATCGTCGATCGGTGGGGGGGTGAAGTCTTCTCGACCACGTCGTTCGACGAAGTGTGGACGGGGTCGGTACAGGGCGGAGACCACTATGCACCGAACGGCATTTACCACTGGACGGCCGTAGTGAAGGCCTTCGGCACTGAAGCAGAAGAACGTTCGGGGGTCATTCAGTTGATTCGTTGAACGTCTGCGCGTAACATTGCCCGATGCAACAACGTGTACCTGCGGGAGCCTTCCCTGCGCTGGTGGTCATTTTCTTCTTTTGGGGATTTGTCGCCGCAAGCAATGACATTCTGATTCCGGTCTTCAAGCAGGCGCTCAGCCTGAGCCAACTGGAGTCCCAGCTCATCTCGTTTGCCTTTTACGTCGCCTATACTGTGGGGTCGTTGATTTATTTCGGCGTTTCTGCATTCACAGGAAAGGACTTGCTGCACCGGCTCGGCTACCGGAATGGGCTTTCGCTGGGCTTGTTGATTTCTGCCCTCGGAACGCTGCTCTTCATTCCAGCTTCGGACAACGGATCGTTCCCGCTGCTTTTGGCGGGGCTCTTTACCGTGGGGTTGGGCTTTTCGCTGCAGCAGATTGCTGCAAATCCGTTGGCCATCCGCATGGGCGATCCTGCCCAGGGCAACATGCGGCTGAGCTTGGCTGGAGGCGTGAACAACGTGGGAACGACCATCGGACCGGTCATCGTGGCGTTCGCCATCTTCGGGGCAGTAGGAGCTGGCGGGCCCGTGGCGCTAGATCTCACCGCGGTAAAGGGACCGTACCTCGTCCTCGGTGCAGCCTTCGTGTTGGCCGCCGTGTTCTTCCGCTTGTCGAATGTGCCCGACCGACTCGATGCCAGCGAGGGCACACAGGCGAACACCAGTGTGCTTGCGACGCTGAAGTACCCGCAGGTGCTTTTGGGCATGGGGGCAATTTTCCTGTACGTGGGGGTGGAAGTGAGCACGGCGAGCAACTTGCCTGAATTCATGCGGCAGCGGCTCGGGACGCCAGAGCATGCCATTGCGCCGTTCGTTTCCTTGTTTTGGGCAAGCTTGATGATCGGGCGTTGGACAAGTGCCGCCGGTGCATTCAACCTGTCCGGTTCTGCGAAGCAGCGCCTGAGTTTGTTGTTGCCTTTTGTGGCGTTCGGTTTGTTTCTGCTAGTGAACGCCATCGCGGGCCACGCGGTGAGCGATTTCTATCCGTACCTCTTCCTGGTGCTGAT
>CAZMNI010000108.1:0-7145 GCA_964567615.1 uncultured Chryseobacterium sp. | reverse complement strand
CGGGGCTGATCCACGTTGCAGCCGCGCATGACGGCGATGTGGTAGCTCAGGAGTTGGAGTGGGATGCAGGTGAGTAGCGGCGCAAGCGCATCGTCGCACCGGGGAATTTCGATGACGTGATCTGAGAGCCCGGGAACCGTGCGGTCGCCTTCCGTGACGACGGAAATGAGCCGTCCCCCGCGTGCGCGCACTTCTTGGATGTTCGAGACGACCTTGTCGTAGACCTCGTCCGCTGTGGCGATGAACACCACAGGCATTTCGCTGTCGATGAGCGCTATGGGGCCGTGTTTCATCTCTGCCGCAGGATAGCCTTCAGCGTGGATGTAGCTGATTTCCTTGAGCTTGAGCGCGCCTTCGAGGGCGACGGGGAAGTTGAATCCGCGGCCCAGGTAGAGGGCGTTCGTGGCCTTGTGGAACTCTTCGGAGATGGCTTGGATGCGCAGGTCTTGCTCGAGGATGCGCTGCACTTTGTCTGGAATTCCCGACAGTTCTGCGAGCAGGCGGAAGTAGCGTTCCGAGGGCAGCGTGCCCAGCCGGCGGCCGAGGTGCAGGGCGATGAGGGTCAATACCGCGACTTGGGCGGTGAAGGCCTTTGTCGAGGCCACGCCGATCTCTGGGCCGGCGTGGGTGTAGCTGCCGCTGTGTGTTTCGCGGGCGATGCTCGATCCCACAACGTTGCAGACTCCGAAGACGTGGGCGCCTTGGGATTTGGCAAGCCGCAGCGCGGCGAGGGTATCGGCCGTTTCCCCGCTCTGGGAAATCGCGATGATCACATCGGTCGGCCGCACAATGGGGTTGCGGTAGCGGAATTCACTCGCATACTCGACTTCCACCGGGATGCGCGTGAACTCTTCGAGGAGGTATTCTGCGACAAGGCCCGCATGCCAACTCGTTCCGCAGCCCAGGATGATGATCCGTTCGGCTGCTGCCCAACGTTCCCAATGGTCATCGATGCCGGCCATCTTGATTTCCCCGCGCTGCAAGCTCAGCCTGCCCCGGATGCTGTCTGTGATGGACCGGGGCTGTTCGAAGATTTCCTTGAGCATGAAGTGCTCAAATCCGCCCTTTTCAAGCGCCTCCAGCTGCATTTCGAGGGCATGGATTTCCGGAGTCACCGCGTCGTTTGCGATGGTGCGGATGAGCAGTCCTTCCGTGCGGTGGATGCGGGCAATCTCCTCGTCCTCGAGGTAGATGACGTTCGGCGTGTAGGCCACGATGGGCGTGGCGTCTGAGGCGACGTAGTAGTCGTTGTCCGGGCCTACTCCGATGACCAGGGGGCTCGATTTGCGGGCCGCGATGAGCACGTCGGGTTGGGTGCGGTCCAGGACTGCGATGGCGTAGGCGCCTTGGACTTCGCCGAGGGCGATGCGCACCGCGTCGAAGATGGGAGCGCCGGTCGTGTCCTGCACTTCCTCGATGAGGTGGGCCAGCACTTCCGTGTCCGTCTCACTGAGGAAGCGGTGTCCTCGCTGGCGCAGACCTTCCTTCAGCGTGGCATAATTCTCGATGATGCCGTTGTGGATCACGGCGATGCGGCCGGTCCCGCAGGCGTGCGGGTGCGCGTTCACATCGTTTGGCGGCCCGTGTGTGGCCCAACGGGTGTGCCCGATTCCGACCGTTCCGGTGGGGATGCGGCCGGCGATGTGGTCGACCAAATCGGCCACCTTGCCCTTCTTCTTCTCGATGCGCAAGCCGGAGTCCGGCTCGAGCGTGGCGATGCCGGCGCTGTCGTAGCCCCGGTACTCAAGCCGTTGCAATCCCCCGATCAGGATGGGGTAGGCGGGCTTATCGCCCAAATACGCTACGATGCCGCACATGCTCCGAAAGTTAGCGGGATGGATTCAATGCGAATACGTGAGAATCAGTTTCGTTCTCCTGTCTGAGGGGCCGCCTTCCGGTCCGAGGATTCGGACGCCTTGCAAGCTGATGCCGGCCCGCGAGGCGACGGCATGCAGCCGCGCCGTCCCCAGTGTACCGTTGATCCATTGCTGCACGGTGGAAGTGAGGTTGAAGCGGTAATACCCTGTCGCCGGATCGAGGTTGCCGTTGATTGTGATGCCGGGTGCGTTTTGGTCCGGAGTGGAAATGGGCAACCCGTCGGCATCCTCCATCAGCATAAACAGCTGGTCAGGCACGGGAAACCGGGGGTCGATGGCGGCAGAGTCCAGCGGCAACCACAATTCCGCACGGTTGATGGCGCGTCCCTCGAATGCATTGAAATCAGTGAGGTGAGGAAACCGGATGCGCAACTTCGAACCGGCCCCGGACACCACCCAACCGGCACCGGGCAGTTCGGGATCACCTTCGGCATTCAACCCCGCAAGGTCATCCGACCACGCGTGCCGAAAGAGGTTTGCCCGGCCGCTCAAGGCATTGAGGACGAAATCGTAAACGGAAGTGTCTTGTGCCGTGTGGTAATGCAACCGCATTCCGCTGAGGCCTCCGGTGAGGTCGAATGCTGCGGCACCCACAGAGCCGACCTCGGGGGTGACCAGGAGCCCGTTGAAGTAGTCCAGCCACGCATCGTTTGAACTGAATACTCCCTCTGTTGCGGCCTGCATAAGCCGTTCCGCAAAGGCGCCGTCGAGCCGGATGCGGAGTTCACCCGTCAAGGTGTCGTCCCCGCTTACGAAGGATGCGTCCGGATCGAAGCGGATTGCAGCTTGATCGGGGTGTACGAGGTTCGGCCCGGTGGTGGAGAAGATGCGGTTTGAGTAGTAGGTGGAGTCAATCCGCACCGGCTCGTCGAGCTCCTGCACGAGGAAGCGCATGGCGCCTTGGCGCCCGAAGGTCGCACCCGTGTAGCGGAATCGGAGGTACAGGCTATCGGGAACGGCCCCTTCGCCGAAGTCGATGTCCGGAGCGGACAAGCGGAGCTGGCAAGCAAAGTAGGCGGTGTGCGTGCCGGTTCCGGGCAAGTACATGTGACCGAGGACCGAGGAGCTCAGGTTTCCGGTGGCCAAACTGTCTTCGCGGACGGTGGCCAGTTCCACCGTTGCGGTATCGGTGGAGTACAGGGCGAGGAGGTCGTCCTCGGTTTGGAGGTCGCGGCCCAGGTCCGTGTCCGGTTTCTTACACCCGTGGGCCATGAGGGCCGCGCCTCCCAGAAACATCCAGACTGCCGCGCGGAGGCGGACGGAGGCCTTCAGCATGCCGCGAAGTTCCGTTATTCCGCGACAGTCTCAGCTTTTCCCTCGAGAATCTGCTCGTAGTAAGCGTTGATTTCGCCGATGTAGCCCTCCTCTCCTGGGAACTTGAGGACTGGTACAGTGGCGCTTGCGATGCGCGACTGGGTAGCTGCACTCAGGGTTTCTGATCCGACGACAATGCCATCCGAATGTGCAATGGCGAGCGCGTTCAGCGCCTCGAACGTGGGATCTTGGATGTCTGCCACATGTGCCGCTTGGATGCCGTCCATCACCATCTTTTCCGCCATTCGGGGGTCGAGCGACCCTTCAAACCCCTCGTCGTAGAGGCTGCACACCACTTTGCTGTCGGCGAAGTAGGGGTCTTTGCGGTAGATATCTTTCAGGTAGACAGGTAAAATCTGGGTCATCCAGCCACTGCAGTGGATGATGTCCGGGGCCCAGCCGAGTTTCTTGACAGTTTCGAGGACGCCACGCACGAAGAAAATGGCGCGCTCGTCGTTGTCTGGGAAGAACGACCCGTCGGTTTCTTCGAAGACGGCCTTGCGCTTGAAGTAGGCCTCGTTGTCGATGAAGTATACCTGGATCCGTGCAGTGGGGATGGAGGCGACCTTGATGATCAGCGGGTGGTCTGTATCGTCCACCGACAGGTTCATCCCGGAAAGGCGAATCACCTCGTGGAGCTGGTGCCGGCGTTCGTTGATTTTCCCGAAGCGGGGAGTGAATACCCGGATTTCTCGTCCCTTCTCATGCACCCCCTGCGGAAGATTCCGGCTCACACTGCTCATGTGCGTGGCCGGGAGAAAGGGGACGATGTGCTGAGAGACGTACAGAATCCTTGCTTTGCTCATGACCGCTGCGTTACAGAACGTGCGAAAACAGAGCAAAAGTACGGAATTTGGCGCAAACTTCCAAGCCCGGGCAGCGGCGAAAACCCCGAATTATAGGCCATTCATGGAGAAAGTTAAGAAAAAGAGCGAATTATCCAAGCTATTGGTCGAAAAATTTTCTCCGGATGGAAGTGGGCGGCCGCTCGGGTTCGTCCCGACGATGGGTGCGCTGCACGCGGGGCATATTTCCTTGATGCACAAGGCGCGGGCAACATGTCGTGCTGTCGTGGTGAGTGTTTTTGTGAATCCGACCCAATTCAACGATCCGGAAGATCTGCGGAAGTACCCCCGGACGCCTGAAGCGGATGTCGCCCTGCTGGAAGCGGCCGGCGTGGATGTGGTGTGGATGCCAGGGGTAGAAGACGTGTACGGGACCTCGTTGCAATGTCCCCCGGTGGATTTCGGGGCATGTACGCGCGTGCTTGAAGCAGCGCACCGTCCGGGCCACTTCGATGGAGTGGTGGCGGTTGTGGAGCGGTTCGTGCAGGCTGTTGAGCCGGATGTGCTGTTTTTAGGTGAGAAGGACTTGCAGCAGGTGGCCGTGTTGCGGACATGGGCGCGTTCGGCGTATCCGAAGCTATCCGTTGCCGTGTGCGAAACGGCGCGCGACCCGGACGGCCTTGCGATGAGTTCGCGCAACGCGCGGCTCGATGGACAGGCTCGGGCGACGGCATTGCAGTTGCCGCGCACGCTCAGGGCATGTGCGGCACAAGTCCAGGAGGGCGTCTCGTTGCAGGCGGCCGTTGCCGCTGCCCGCGATGCGTTGGGCCGGGTCGAAGGGCTGGAGTGTGAGTACCTTGAAGCCGTTCATCCGCACACCTTTTTGCCTGCCAAAGATGCCTCGGAGGGACCGGTCTTTGCGGTGGCCGCGGTGGTCGTAGACGGGGTTCGGTTGATCGACAACCTGCGTTTGGCCTGATTTTTTCACACTTTTTTCACAAAGCCGCAATACACTGTATTTGAGATAATTGCGTCTCATTTCCGGTGTTTGCCCTCCGGAAGCGTGTCCGCGGAACGCACTTTCGTTGCACCTTGCGCCAAATTTTTTCCGCCATGGGCAAGTTCGGACTCACGGAAATTCTGGTCATCGCCTTCGTGGTACTGCTCCTGTTTGGCGGTCGCAAAATCCCTGAATTGATGCGGGGTCTGGGCCAAGGGGTGAAGGAGTTTAAAAACGCTTCGAACGGGGAAACCGGTGGTTCGAAGGGTACGAGCGGAAACGAAACCAAGTCGGAATGAGGAAGGAAGCGTTCTTCGTGGCGGCAGCCGTCGCATGGGCAGGGAGTCTCTGGGCAACAGTTCCGGCGGACTCGAGTGCAACTGCAGACTCGCTGGTGCTTCCGTGGGACGCTGCGTGGTTGACATGGGTGGCAGAGGCAGATCGGGTGGATTCCGCAGTGTGGAACATCCGCGACCTGTCGCCGGCTGAGGTCCCGCCCGTGGACGAATCGGCCGTTCGAAAGCGCATGGCAGAACTCGATGCGCGTTCGCCGATGGAAATGACGTGGAATCCGGTAGTGCACAGCCGCATCGCATACTTCGCGGAGCGCCGCCGGCGTCACATCGCAGAGATGACGGGACGGTCTGCACAGTACTTCCCGCTGTTTGAGGAGGCCCTTGACCGGTACAACCTTCCGCTCGAGTTGAAGTACCTCCCCATTGTCGAGAGTGCATTGAATCCGAATGCAGTTTCTCCAGCGGGTGCGCAGGGACTGTGGCAATTCATGTATGGAACAGCGCGCCTTCAAGGCCTGCGGATTGACAGTTACATCGATGAACGCCGTGACCCGGAAGCCAGTACCGACGCCGCATGCCGCTACCTGAAGCAGCTATTCGAGATGTACGGCGACTGGCATCTCGCACTTGCTGCGTACAACGCTGGACCGGGGAACGTGAACAAGGCCATCCGCCGCCACGGGGGCAAGGGCAGTTATTGGGCCATTCGACCATTTCTGCCGACGGAGACACAAGGGTATGTGCCGGCGTTCCTCGCGGTGGTGTACATGATGGAATCCTACGAGGCGCATGGCATTGCACCCGCAAAACCGGCGTTGGCCCACGCACTGATTGACACGGTACACGTGGCGTCGCAGGTGGAATTGAAGCAGGTTGCTCGGGCCATCGGGATGCCGGAGGAGGAGATGTTGGCGTTGAATCCGATGTACCGCCTCGGCGTGGTTCCTGGAAGCGGTGAAGCATGGCCCGTGCGGCTCCCCCTCGCCTTGGTGCCGCGGTACATTGCATGGGAGGTGAATCGCCCGGAACCCGAGGTGGCGCCGGAAGCCGTTGCAGAAGCAGCTCCTGCGCCTGCGCCCCACGTTGCGAAGAAGCCTTCGGCAATTGTTTACAAGGTCAAGCCGGGCGATATGCTTGGAAGCATTGCCCGCAAGCACGGGGTCACGGTGGCGCAACTGACGAAATGGAACGGCTTGAAAGGCACGACGATTCGACCGGGCCAAAAGCTGACCATCCATGTGGCCCGCGGGAATTGACCGCATCGGATTTGCTGTTGCAGCGTTTTTGCTGCTAGGACTTGTCGGTTGCGACGAGGGCACCGGAAAAGGGGTCGCTCTGCCTGGCAAAGTCGGTCCTTCAGGAGAGTTGGTGGTGGTGTGCAGCGATACCGAATGGTACGGCCCTGTAGGCAAGCGGATCCGGGAGGTGTTCGAGCAACCGTTTCCCTTGCTGCCGCAGCTCGAGCCCGCTTTCGACCTGCAGCAGCTGGACCGCGAGTCGTTTGACCGGTTCTGGAAGCCGCACCGCAATGTGCTCGTGGTGGACATCGGAGACCGCATCGACACCCAAACGCCGTCGGTGGAGATTTACCGCGACAAGTATGCAAACGGCCAGCTGTATGTCCATGCAAAAGCCCGCTCGGAAGAAGCACTGGCGTCGGAGCTTCTCGCCCGGAAGGACGAACTGTTCAGCGTGTTTTCATCGGAAGAAGTCACCCGGTACATCGCGCTGATCGGGTTGGATGAAAACGAAGTCGTGCGCCGGGATGTCGCCGGTCTGCTGGGGGTGGGCGTAACGGTGCCGCGGGACAGCCGGATCGTGAAGACGGGGAAGGACTTTGTTTGGGTCGACCGCCAACTCACCCGGCTGAAAG
>CAZMNI010000107.1:0-7165 GCA_964567615.1 uncultured Chryseobacterium sp. | reverse complement strand
GCGGCTGCAGCGGAATTCCCGCCGGAAAGTGCGACTGCGCTGGCAACACGCTTGATGCCCTAGGTGTGTGCGGCGGAACCTGCGCGGCAGATGTTGACAGCGACGGCGTGTGCGATAATGTCGACCCGTGCGTCGGCGCGCCCGACGCCTGTGGTGTCTGCAACGGGCCAGGCGCCATCTACGCCTGCGGCTGCAGTGGGATTCCCGCCGGCGACTGCGATTGCAACGGCAACCAGCTTGACGCTCTAGGGGTTTGCGGCGGCACCTGCGCGGCAGATGCCGACAACGACGGCGTGTGCGACAACATCGACCCGTGCGTGGGCACGATCGACGCCTGCGGAGTGTGCAACGGGCCGGGGGCCATTTATGCCTGTGGGTGCACGATGGAGGGATGCGAATACTGCGTCGGCGATTTCAACGGCGACGGATTTATCGGGACAGGCGACTTATTGCTTTTGTTATCCGAATTTGGATGCACATCAAATTGCACTATTGATGCTGATTTTGATGGAGTTACAGGCGTGAGTGATATCCTGGTGTTGCTCTCTGCTTTTGGGACAAATTGCAGCCCGTAGGCTGCAATTTTGGCCAAAAAAAAGCCGGCTCCCGCCGGCTTTTCCAAATCCCGAACCCCGTTGAAGCCATGCACCGGACCCAGCCGGGGAGGGATGAGGGGAAGGCTTCGCCTCCCTCCCCTCAACGTTCCAACCAAATCATCCAACCGAGTCAAATATACGACGAAAATGTATAATTGTTACACGAACAAACGAATTGCATCGTTTTTATACGTGAAGTATTGGCGCTTTTGGATTGCGGCGGTGGGTTCTCTTTGGCTTGCGGCGGCGGGAGCCGGCGCAGCGAACGCGCAGAACACCATCGAATTGCGCGGCCGACAACCGGACCACCCCATGATGCGCGGCGGACAACCGCTCGTCGTCGACGGCCAAACCGTCCGCATCGCCGGCGCGGAATTCATCTTCCGCATTTCGCCCACCGGCCCGGATTCCCTCCTCCGGAATGCAAACGATGGACGCATTTTTCCGGCTGCGGGCGAGTGCACCCCTGACGGGCGCGGCGGTTGGCAATGCGCTTTTGTGGATACCGCAGGCAACCCGCTCCACTACGCACTCCTCGCCGATTCGTCGGACCGCACTGCATGGAGATGCATCGGACGGACCACCGAGCCCGAGTTTCTATGCCGACCTCCGGGCCTAGAATATTGAAAATCAATGGGTTTTACCCGAACTCGAACCTGTCAGTTTCCGTGCAACTTCTGATTTGGTTGAGTTGTTCTCTCAGCATGAAGTTGAACCTGCACGCCCTGTTCGCGGCGATTGCGCTGACGGCTGCCTTCGGCGCCGCACCGCTCGCCGGCCAAACCCCGACCTGCTTCACCGTCACCGGTACGCCAGGATCCATCTACAACGTGTATTCGCAAGCGGATCCTGCGTTCAACGTCGTGGGTGTTCTGCCGGACGATGCCTGGTTCTGCGTCGCGGAGGGGTGCTATGTGTTCGCGCTGCAAAGTGCCGAAGGTGCGCTGGAGAACGCCGGTCTCATCGGACCAGACGGAGCCCCCGTACCGCTCTCGGGGTATGCGGACGACACGTACTACCAAACCATCTTCACCGTCGGAGGCATCCTCGGCTGCGGCGATTCGGCAGCGTGCAATTACGATCCGGCGGTGACCTGCACCGCGTACGAGCAATGTTCGTACGACTGCTACGGCTGCACGGATGAGACCGCGTTCAACTACGACCCGACCGCCACAGCCGACGACGGGACGTGCTGCACGACGCACTGGGCGACCGTGGAGTCGGAGGGCGAGGTGGGTGTTTGGTTCTACAACACGAACGGATTTCTGACAGGCGGAGGGACGGGTGTGCCGTTCTGCCTCAATCCGGGATGCTATCAGTTTACGGCGTATGCCTTGGATAACGTGAATGCCGATTTCCAGGTGGTGCTGGAGGATGGCAGTGTGGTGGTGAGCGGCAATACAGGGGATTTGGATCCAAATGTGACGGTGCCGCTGGAAATTGAGGCCGTGCTCGGTTGCACGCAACCGCTCGCTTGCAACTTCGATGCGGGGGCGACGTGCGATGACGGGACGTGCGAGTTCGCGTCCTGTGCGGGATGCACCGATGCGAGCGCCACGAATTTTGATCCGGAGGCGACGTACGATGACGGGACGTGCTGCTTCGGGGAGGTCGGGACGGTGACGGCGACGGGTGCGGGGTACTGGTCCGTGTGGAGCGAGACGGGTGGTGGATCGTATGGGATGGGGCCGGGTGAGGGCGTTGTGTGTTTGGCGCCGGGATGCCTGGTGTTCTCGTGTTCGGTCGACTTCACCCTGCCGCCCCTGCCGACGCCTGTGACCTTCGTGGTCACGGGGCCCGACGGCGCAATCCTCGTCGAAGTGACTACCGAAAGCTCTGGCTACGTGCCCTTTACCTACGGCGATGCCGTCCCCGGCTGCCTCGACTCCGGCGCGTGCAACTTCAATCCCGAGGCCACGTGCGCGGACTGGTCGCTGTGCGATTACGGGTGCTACGGCTGCACCGATCCAGCGGCCTCGAACTACGACCCGGAGGCGACCTACGATAACGGCGCCTGCTGCTTCGGCCCGTGGTATACGGTCGAAACGACCGGTCCGGTCGAATGGTATGTTGCGTCGAGCACGAGCTGGAGCGGCTACGGGGTCGACGGCTTCTGCCTCCCCGACGGGTGCTTTACGTTGCATGCGTGGAGCTTGACCGTGGAGCCCTTCGAACTGACCATCACGGCGCCCGACGGCAGCCTCTTCTACTCCACCGACGGCAATGCGAACCCCTACCTCTACGCGTTTTTCACGGACGGAGAGGTCATCGGATGCACGGATCCGTCGGCGTGCAACTTTGCCCCGGAGGCCACATGCGCTGACTATGCCCTGTGCGATTACGGGTGCTACGGGTGCACCGATCCGGCGGCGGCGAACTTCGATCCGGAGGCGACGTGGGACGACGGAACCTGCTGTGCGTCTGAGTTTTGGTATACGGTGGAAGCCTCGGGAGACCTCCTCTTCCTGGGCGGGAATATCTTCGGCAACGCGCCGTACGATTCGGGCTTCTGCGTCCAGAGCGGATGCTTTGTATTCCAGGCATTTAGCTATTTCCCGGAGGCCATTTCGTACAGCGTGACAGCGCCGGACGGCTCGGTCGTGGTGGAGGGGACGGTGGAAAACTTCTCGGCTGGGGTGCATGCCGTCGCGAGCGACGGCCAAACCGCCGGCTGCACCGACCCGCTCGCCTGCAACTACGACGCGGAGGCCACATGCGATCCGGGCACCTGCACCTACTACTGTGGCGGTTGTCTGGATCCTGGCGCCATCAATTACTGGCCGGAGGCGGAGTTCGAAGACGGATCGTGCTTCTACGGTTTGGCCACCCCGAACATCGGCATGGTGCTCGTGCCCGACGGCAACCAATTCTACGTCGCGGCAAACTGGTCGGAACTCAGTTCCACCTACGCCGTCGTCCCCTCGAACGGCACCTCCGCGTGGATGGCTGCGGACGAAGGCACTGCCCTCCACGGCCCCTACCCGTGTGGCACGTCGGTCGCCTTCCATGTCCACGACATGAACGCCGGCATGGCCCTCGCCATGACCAGTCCCACCTTCACCCTCGAGTGCTCCACCGCGAACGTCGGCGACCTGCAATCCACCGCCGGCACGCTGAAGGCCTACCCGAACCCGACGGCCGCAGCCCTGACCATCGACGGTTGTGCAGCCGGATCCACCTGGTCCCTCTTCGACAGCTCCGGCCGCACCGCCGCCACCGGCCTCCACACCGGCGGCCTCCTCACCTTCGACGCCTCTTCCCTCCCATCGGGCCTCTACCTCTTCCGCAGCGGCGACCGCGCGGTGAAGGTCGAGGTGCGCTGAACCCGTTCACAGAACTTGGCGTTTTGATGCGAAAATTCAAGTCGTTACGTTTCAGGCCTGAACGAGTTCCTTTTACCTGGCATGAATTGTAGAGACTGCGAACGATGTGAGGTGCTTGCACTGCACTCCACGCTATTCCTTGGGATTCCCAAGAAGTGCTCTCATTAACACCGTGCAACGCTTCTCACTCCCTCACGGTTGCCGGAATAAAGCCGAAGAAAAGCCGCGTGGGCTTTTTCAAGAATCTGACAATCAGAAAGAAGAATCCGGACAAAATCGGTTCGGGGAGAAATCGCTTCATCTACCGCGACGGAAGCTGGTAAGACCGGTGCGCAGTGAATTTATTCGGCGGATGGCAGCATGGAGGACGCGTCACCTGCATGTGGCACATCCACCGAAATCGCGCTGCTGGCTTCCTGCAATCGGGGGCGACTGGCCCCTCTGAAGCGTTTCTGATAGTATTGATTTCCCGTAAACGGCTCGATGACAATGCCTTGATTGCAACTGTGCATCATTTCGATTTCGCCTGCATCGTTGCACAGTACGATTGCCACATGGCCGATTCGGCTGCTGTGCGCATCTGAGCCGGTAAAAAACAGCAAGTCACCCGGGACAACCTCGTTCAGACGAATGGGATCCGTGACTTGCGAGATGTTTGCGGAGCCTCGCGGCAAGGAGATTCCATGCTGTCCGAAAATATGCCGCACAAATCCAGAGCAATCGAGCACATTTCCATCGATTACGGATCGGTAGCGTAATCCAAGTAGACTTTTCCCAGAGTCTAAGATTTCAGAAATCCGCGTTTGTTCCTTTGCTTCGCCTGACGTGGAGGTACCGTTGCCACCGTGATTCGGAGCACCCGAGAGCGGCAACACGCCGATGATCGCGAGCACAACACATCCCACGAACAACCGGGCTCCACGTGCGGAAGCTCTCGTGATGAAGGGGAAGGACTGTGCGAATCGCATTTTTAATGGTCTCAACAGCGCCGCGAATTTAGTTCGGGGGATTCCGCACACACTTCAGTATGCTTGCCAAAAAACGTTGTAAACGATGCTAATAAACTTTTAATCAATACGTTAGAACTAAATCATTGTGTCTGAAATCCAGCACACACACCATGATGCAATCGCAATGCTACTGGTCGTAATGCCATTGACCACATCGTTTGTCATCCATGTGTACCCCTTTTGGAGATGATTACCATGCTCAAATAGTTCGCTTGCATAACCCTCCCGCCGAAATCCTGCTTGGTACTTTTCACCTAAGATGGAGTCAAAAACTGAACCTGCTACACCCGCGAGTGCAATGCACCACGTCCCGAACATGTCTGCATGGGTCAACGCATAAACACCCGCGATTGCCACTGCACCCGCACACGCCGCAAGCATTCCGAATGCCGTAACTCCACCCGAAATTCCCGGATGCACGACCCGCCGTGAAAGGATAAATCTCGGTTGCTTGCGGGAAAGAACGCCTAATTCAGAGGACCACGTATCCGCATTCGCTGCAGCAATCGATGCAAATGCAGCCACCTCTGCGTAGTCGTTCGGAACGACCGCATTCACCGCCACTGCCACACACGCAGGTCCTAAATTGCAGATTGCCTGCACCCAAGATCGTTTCGCATCCTCAGGGCGCACGTTGTGCAGCTTCCTCTTCTTGTTCGCGCCCATACGCGTGAACACGCTCGAGCTAACGAACATGAGCACAACGGACCCAAACACTGCCACGTGCTGCGTCCAAATGCAGAGCCCCGAAATCACAACAACCGCTCCTAGCGCAGTTTCTGTAATCCTGCCGCGAAACACCAGCACGCACCCGACCGCGACTACACACGCATGCAGCGTGAGCGATTCAATCCAATCAAGTGCTTCCAGGTGTAAGTTGACCATACAAGGTGCTCAAATTCAAGTGGAGTGTTTTCTGAACAAAGGTGACCAATTTCACATGGTCAAGTGACTGCTCGTGCCCCTCTTTCAGGCAGGTGTGCGCGTAATCCATGTACAACCACGAAAGATGCGGGTAACGTGCACACAAGGAGTCCACCAGCGCGAGGTACATCGCGTGAGGCGCGAATGTCGACTCCCTCCAAGGCTCGCTGAAAAAGGTACGAATGCCCTCCGCACGGTCTTTTGCTGCATCCCTCAGGTCATCGTCGATTTGGACCAAAAAGCTGTACAGCAAATGCTGGCGCAGGGAGTCCGTCAGATTACTCCGTTTTGAAAACGCATGTATCGCGAACAAACTCAAATGTGACTTGAGCGCTAACAAGGTGGCTCGCTCGCGAATCTCGTCCACTCCGTAGGTCCGAAAAACAAACTTCCTATCCAAGTATTGCGTGCTTTGGAGCGCATACAAAATGGAATACTCCTGAAAAAAGCGATCTGGAGGCAACTCATGTGCTATTCTGGATGCGACGAATTCTAAGAAAGCATTTTTTCCTGAATAGTGAGCGGGGTCCCTCAGCATCCGCAAGAGCTCCACATGCAGCGCCTCCCGCTCCGAATCATCGCACTCCCATCGATCAAGTATCCCTTCTGAAATCAAATACGCTACGCCCAAATAGAAGCCAGCTACGTACGCCGTGTGAAGTCGATTCCAGCTATTTCTTCCCTTCAGGAACGGAAGATGAATGTAGCATTGAATACACGTTGCTAATGTCAATTTAACAACTTGAGCAAAATCAGCTTCAGAACCGATCAAATCCGGCTTCAATCTGCGCATTTCGACCAGTCTCGCAACCATATCTTGGCTGTACATGTAGACCAGTTTGCGGTAATTTTTATTTAATTTCTTGTGTGCATAGAATGAAAAGACAGGGAGCACATAGCGCCATGGGATCCGACGGTAGTCAAACGTTACATTGAGAAAGTACTTCCGAACAACGTTTCGAAAGCGCATGGGTTTCTGTCCATACTCCTGCAAGACACTCTTAATCGTATCCTGATTTTCCGTCCTAAAATCTCCATGTTGTCGAAAAAAATCATCCACGATGTCTCGTGAGAGGCGTAGTATTTCCTCAAAATCCGCTGCAAAACCTTCCCTGTATTCTTCCATCTCATTGCGTCGATTTTGCAAATAAAATGAAAAAGAATGTTCTCGCTCCACGTGTTTAATACTCCCAAAGCCTTCACCCCATTCGATGTGAAAAATGTCCTTGTCCGCCGCTGAGGACGTTGCGGGCATTGCGAAAATCAAGATTTCTGCTTGTGATCCCGGCGGGAATCGAACCCACAACCGACT
>CAZMNI010000106.1:0-7389 GCA_964567615.1 uncultured Chryseobacterium sp. | reverse complement strand
GCTTAACCCCCCGGTCTGATGGCTGCGGCGGGTGCTTCGGCGGAGCCTGCGGGCGGGGTGGAAGGCGGGAGGGAGGCCGAGGAGGGCGGGGGGACCGGGAAGCCGGCGGTGGGCCAAACGTCCAGCCGGACCCCGTAGAAGTACGCGTCGAGGATGGCGGCGGCGTCGGCGCCGGAGCGGGCGCGGGCCATGGCGCCCTCTTGGCACAGGCCCACCCCGTGGCCGAAGCCCAGGCCCATGAAGCGCACTTGGGAGCCCTGCACTTCGACGTCGAACCGGGCGGAGCGCAGCCCGAAGGTGGTGCGGGCCGTGGCGCGCTCGCGCGGGGTCAGCGCTGCGGCGTCGGGAGCGTCCTGCGCGGCGAGGAACCGGCGCCACGCGTCGGCCGAGGCGGACTTTTCCCAGCGGCTGTGCGGCGCGTTGAGGCAGAAGCTGTCCGGGCGGGCGACGAGGTAGGGCAAGGCCGTATGCCAAACGTCCTCCGAGCCCCGCGTCATGCCGCCGCAGTTCGAGTGGAAGGCCGCCGTGATGGGAAAGCCCGTCGAGTCCAGGGCGACGAGGCCGCGGGTGGACGCGACACCGAGGCGCAGGGTGTCCGATCCGGTGGCGGTCCCGTGGTAGGCTTGGCAGTGGACGCCGTCGCAGACGTCGATGCCCTCGCCGGGATGGCGGGGGATGCGTGCGACGGCTTCGGCGGTGTAGGTCCGCGCGACGATGGCTTGGGCGCGGTAGAATTCGAGGGCGTGGCCGCGGCCGGTCTCGGCGCTGAGGACGCCGGGGAGGTAGCGCTCGACCGACGTTTCCAGGACACACCGGGGGCGCTCGGCCGTGCCGCCGAGGCACAGCGCGCCGGGGTGGTGCTCGGCGGCGATGCCGGGCCGCCGGACCCACAGGACGGATTCGGGGAGGAAGGGGCGGAGGCAGACCGCCGGGAGGAGGTGGTCGCCGATGCACCAGGCCGCGCCTTCCCGCGCCACCGTCCAGGTGCCGCGCAGCGTGTCGAGGATGCGGCCGTCGGCGTCGGCGAGTTCGTACCCGCCGGCCCAGGTGTACACTTCGAACGACTTGGGCTCGTGTCCGTGCCAAACTCCGACACGGACCGCCTGCCCGCTGCCGGCGGCGGCGACGAGGAGGAGAGTGGCGGTGAGGAGGGTGCGGGCGGTCATGGGGCTTCGAGGAGGGAAAGGGCCAGGCGGTCGGCTGCGCCGGGGCCGCCGAGGAGAGAACGGAGCCGGAGCAGCGCTTCGTGCTGGGCGCGGCGTTCGGGGGAGGCGAGGTCGAGCAGGGGCAGGACGCCGGCGGCGAGGGCCGGGCCGGTGCAGGCATCCTGGAGGTATTCCGGCACCGCCGATTCGCCGAGGATGAGGTTCGGCAATCCGATGTGGTCCACGCGGGCCAGGCGCCGCGCAATGGCGTAGGTCAGCGCGCTGGTGCGGTAGCCGATGAGGGCGGGCGTGCCGAAGAGGGCCGTCTCGAGCGTGGCCGTGCCGGAGGTCACCAGCGCGGCTTGGGCGTGCGCGAGGAGGCTGCGGGTGGCGCCGTGCAGCACCGGGACGCCTGCGGCTTCGGCGGCGGCATAGGCGCGCGGGTCCGCGCCGGGGGCGGCGGCCACGGCGGCGCAGACGTCGGGCCGGACGGCGGCGACGCGGCGGGCGGCGTCGAGCAGGACGGGCAGCATGCGGCTGATTTCTTGGGCCCGCGAGCCGGGGAGGAGGGCCAGCAGTGGCGCGTCCGGCGGGCCGGGGAGGAGGCCGGCGGGCAGGGCCGGCGGGGCGGGCAGGTCGAGCAGCGGGTGGCCGATGAAGCGCACGTCCATGCCGGCGGCCTCGTACAGCGGCGCCTCGAACGGCAAGATGACGTGCATCCGGTCGATGGAGCGCTTGAGCGTCGCAATCCGCCCCGGCCGCCAGGCCCAAATCGCCGGCGAGACCGCGTGGTGGATCCGGATCCCGTCCCGGCGCAGGGCGCCTTCGAGCCGGACGTTGAAGCCCGGAAAGTCCACGCCGAGGAAGGCGTCGGGCTGGAAGTCCAGCACCTCGCGCCGCGCCGCGCGGAGGTTGCGCAGGATGGTGGGCAGGTGGCGCACCACCTCGGCGAAGCCCATGAAGTTGAGTTCGCGGAAGTGGCGCGTGACCGTGGCCCCGGCCGCCGCGAGCTCGTCGCCGCCCCAGCCGCGCACCTCGAGGTCGGGCACACGCGCCTTGAGTGCCCGCACGAAGGCCCCGGCGTAGAGGTCGCCGCTGGCTTCACCGGCGAGGACGAAGAGCCGCTTCATGCGCACTGCAAGCCGTTAGCGGTCATAGACGTTGAGCGTTTGGAGCCAAACAATCACCGGCACGGCGAGCAGCACCACGGCGACCACCCCGCGGGCAAAGCGCTCCCGGTCCGTCCTGAGCGCCCACCAAAACCCCACCGCGTTCGTCAATACGCTGACCGTCAATATACTATCGCGGTACAGCGGGCTGCGCACGAACACTTCGACGACGAAGTACTGCAGGCTGAACCCGTTCCACAGGCCCCACACGGTGCCGAGGAGCAGAAAGCCCGCCAGCGTGCTCGCCAGCGCCGCCGCCGCCCCGGCGCCTACCGTGTCGAACCGCTTCATTCGAGGTTCCACGTGTTGAGCGTCGGAATCGCGTGGTGCGCCGTCAGGTCGAACTGCGTAGGCACGACGCTGACGTAGCCGTTTGCCAGCGCCCATTCGTCCGTGTCCGTGCCTTGGTCGGGGTTGACGAAGTTGCCGGTGAGCCAAAAGTACTCGCGGCCCCCCGGCGTCTCCCGCCGCTCAAACGCGTCGGCCCAGTAGCCGGCGCTTTGGCGGCAAATCCGAATGCCCCGGATCTCTTCCGCCGGCAGCTTCGGGATGTTCACATTCAAACACGTGCCCTGCGGCAACCCACGTCCCAGCACCTCGCCCACGAGCTTCTCGACGTAGGGCAGGCACACGGAAAAATCCGCATCCGCGCGGTAATCGCACAGGCTGAACCCGATGGACGGGATGCCTTCGACGGCCCCTTCCACCGCCGCCGACATGGTGCCGCTGTAGATGACGTTGATCGAGCTGTTCGAGCCGTGGTTGATGCCGCTGACCACGAGGTCGGGGCGCCGGTCGAGCAGGTGGAAGATGGCGAGCTTCACGCAGTCCGCCGGCGTGCCGCTCGTGGACCACGCGCGGTCGACACCGGCCACGGGGAAGCGCTGTTGCTCCAGCCGGAGGATGGTGTTGATGGTGACGGCGTGCCCCATGCCGCTTTGGGGGCTGTCCGGCGCGACGACCACCACGTCGCCGAAGGGCAACAGGGCGCCGGCTAACGCACAAATGCCGCCGGCGGTGATGCCGTCGTCGTTCGTGACGAGGATGAGCGGCTTCATGCGGCGGGGATGTGGGCGAGGACGTCGAGGAAAAACCCGTAGAACTTCGCCACCGACGAGACCGAGGCGCACTCGTCCGGGCTGTGGGCGCCGCGGATGGTGGGGCCGAAGCTGACCATGTCGCAGCCGGGCAGGGCGGCGCCGAGGATGCCGCATTCGAGTCCGGCGTGGCACGCTTGGATGCGCGGTTCGTGCTGGAACTTCTCCACGTACAACCTCCGCATCAGCGCCACGATGGGGCTGGCCGGATTTGGCGTCCAACCCGGGTACGCGCCCGTGCACTCCGTCGCCAGCCCGGCGAGCGCGAAGGCCGCGGCGATGCCGCGTGCATGGTCGTCCTTCTCGCTGTCCACAGAACTGCGGCAGAGCGAATGCAACGCCACCCGGCCGGCTCCGGCCTGGATGCGGGCGAGGTTGTTCGACGTTTGGACAAGGCCCGGCACATCGGGACTCATCCGGTGGATCCCGTTCGGGCAGGCCGACACGGCCCATATCAGCGCCTCCTGGACCTCCCGCGGCATCACCCCCTCCGGCACGGCCGCCTCCTGCACCTCGACCGTCAGCCCCGGATCCGTGGTCCGGTACTCCTCCCGCACCGGCGCGAACGCCCGCTCCACGGCCGCCCGCACCGCCGCGGCATCCTCGACCGCCACGTGCACAGCGGACTCGCGGGGAATGGCATTCCGCAGCCCCCCGCCGTCCCACCCCCCGATCTCCAGCCCGCAGTCCTCCCACGCCGCCGCGATCAGCCGGTTCAGCACCTTGTTCGCATTCGCACGCCCGAGGTGGATGTCCATCCCGCTGTGCCCGCCGGTAGCACCGCGCACCGCAATCCGCAGCCCCTGCGTGCCCGTCGGTGCCACCTCGTCGTACTCCCCGGTGGAGCTCACGTCCACACCGCCGGCGCAGCCGATCGAAAACTCGTCGTCGTCCTCCGTGTCGAGGTTGAGCAGGATGCTGCCGTTTACGAAGCCCGGTTGCAGGCCGAGCGCCCCCGTCATGCCCGTCTCCTCGTCGCACGTGAACAGCGCTTCGAGCGGGGGGTGGGGGAGGCCGGTGGAGCCGAGCACCGCGAGGATGGCGGCCACTCCGAGCCCGTTGTCCGCGCCGAGGGTGGTGCCTTCCGCGCGCACCCAATCGCCGTCGACGCGCATGCGGATGCCCTCTGTGGCGAAGTCGAAGACCGTGTCGGCGTTTTTTTGGTGCACCATGTCGAGGTGCGCCTGCAGGATCACCGTCGGGCGGTTTTCCATGCCGGGTGTGGCGGGCTTCGAAGCGGCGATGTTGCCGACCGCGTCGCGGCGGGGTTCGAGCCCGAGGGCGCGGAGGGCTTCGAGGATGTGGGCTTGGACGGCTTCCTCCCGCTTCGAGGCGCGGGGAACGGCGTTCAAGGCGGCGAAGGCGGACCAAACGTCCTGCGGGGCGAGCTCGTGCACGTGCATGCCTCAAAGGTAGCCCCGCCCCGCGGCCGCGCGCCTGCAAAGTATGCACCGCCGGTTGTGCATTGCGCCGCCCCCGCAACCCTGTAGCCCGTTCCTTCGTACGGCAAACCATGAACCGCACGGCCATGCGTCTTTCCCTCGTTCTCCTTGCTTCCCTGTTCCTTCCGTTCTTCGCCGCGCCTGCCCTGCAGGCCCAGGGCTGCCGCAGCACCTCCGTTTCCTACAACGGAACGTCCTACGGCCTGGTCGACATCGGCGGCACGTGCTGGTTCGACCGCAACCTCGCCACGGAAGTCTACCGCAACGGCGAATCCATCGGTTCGGCGTCTGTCAACGCGGATTGGTCCACGGCCCGGGAAGGCCGCACGGCGCCTGTGCGCTATGTAGAATCTCCGAAGGCGGGCCTGCTGTACAACTTCTACGCAGTCACGGACGCACGCGGGCTGTGCCCGTCGGGCTTCCACGTGGCCACGCGCGAAGATTGGCAGGCCGTCGTCGAGGAACTCGGCGGCTACCTCGTCGCCGGCGAGGCCCTGAAGGCGGTGCCTTCCGACCGGGCCGGCTGGGACGGAACGGACCGCGTGGGCTTCCGCGCGCTGCCCGTGGGCATCCGCGGGTTCAGCGGGCGCTACTTCGAGGAGGGCGTGTACACGGCGTGGTGGACTTCGACCCCGCACGGGGCAGACGGGGCGTGGTTTATGGACCTCATTTCTGGAGAAGGCGCGTGCTACCGGCACGGCGGCAACGTGCGCAACGCAGGGCTGAGCGTGCGCTGCGTCGCGGACCGCTGAGTGTGGAAAAATCGCCGCGCCGGGGGCGTGGCAGGCGTGGCAGGCGGCGGTAACTTTCGCTGCCATGGCCGAACAACCCGCTTATACGGAAGACAACATCCGGTCGCTCGACTGGAAGGAGCACATCCGGATGCGCCCGGGCATGTACATCGGCAAGCTCGGTGATGGCCAAGCGTCCGATGACGGCATCTACGTCCTGCTGAAGGAAGTCATCGACAACAGCATCGACGAGCACGCGATGGGCCACGGCAAGTCCGTCCGGGTGACCATCCGCGAGGGCGAAGTGCGCATCCGCGACTACGGCCGCGGCATCCCGCTGGGCAAGGTGGTGGACTGCGTGTCGAAGATCAACACCGGCGGCAAGTACGACAGCCGCGCGTTCCAAAAATCCGTCGGACTCAACGGCGTCGGTACGAAGGCGGTGAACGCGCTGTCGAGCTGGTTCGCGGTGGAGAGCTACCGCGACGGGTCGATGAAGCGGGCGGAGTTCTCCGAGGGCAACCTCGTCGAGGACGCGGCGCTGGCCGCCACCGAGGAGCGCGACGGCACGCAGATTGCCTTCCGGCCGGACCCCACGGTGTTCAAGGGCTTCCGCTTCCGGATGGAGCACGTGGAGCGGCTGCTTTGGAACTACGCCTACCTCAACACGGGGCTCACGCTCTACCTGAACGGCGAGAAGTTCAAGAGCGAGCACGGCCTGAAGGACCTGCTCGAGGCGGGCATGGACGGCGAGCCGCGCTACCCCATCGTGCACCTGCGCGGCGAGGACATCGAAGTGGCCATCACCCACACGGACGCGTACGGCGAGGACTACCAAAGCTTCGTCAACGGGCAATTCACGCCGCAGGGGGGCACCCACCAGGCGGCATTCCGCGAGGCCTACGTGAAGGTGATCCGCGACTTCTTCGGCAAGGAGTTCGACGCCTCGGACGTGCGCGGCGGCATCGTGGCCGCGGTGTCTGTGCGCGTCGAGGAGCCGGTGTTCGAGTCCCAAACAAAAACCAAGCTCGGCTCGATGGAGGTGGGCCCGGGCCGTGCCTCGCTCAAGTCCTTCGTGTACGACTTCCTCAAGCGCGAGCTGGACAACTTCCTGCACCGCAACCCGGAAGTGGCCACGTCGCTGCAGCAGCGGATCTTGCAGAGCGAGCGGGAGCGGAAGGACCTCGCCGGCATCCGCAAACTCGCCCGGGAGCGCGCGAAGAAGGCGGCGGTCCACAACCGCAAGCTCCGCGACTGCCGCATCCACCTCGCCGACAAGCACGACCGCGCCGCGGAGTCCACGCTGTTCATCACCGAGGGCGATTCGGCCAGCGGCTCGATCACGAAGGCGCGCGACGTCCTGACGCAGGCCGTGTTCAGCTTGAAGGGCAAGCCCCTCAACTGCTTCGGACTCACGAAGAAGGTGGTGTACGAGAACGAGGAATTCAACCTGCTGCAGGCGGCCCTCGACATCGAGGACGACCTCGACAACTTGCGCTACAGCCGCGTGGTCATCGCGACCGATGCGGACGTCGACGGGATGCACATCCGGCTGTTGCTGATCACGTTCTTTTTGCAATTCTTCCCGGATCTCGTCAAGCGCGGCCACCTCTACGTCCTGCAAACGCCGCTCTTCCGGGTGCGCAACAAGCAGCAGACCACTTACTGCTACAGCGAGGAAGAGAAGCAGCGTGCGCTCGATGCCCTCGGGCGGAAGGCAGAAATCACCCGGTTCAAGGGGCTCGGCGAGATCAGTCCGGACGAGTTCCGCCACTTCATCGGCGAGGACATCCGGCTGGATCCGG
>CAZMNI010000105.1:0-7403 GCA_964567615.1 uncultured Chryseobacterium sp. | reverse complement strand
GGCTGCTTGCAGTACTCGCGCTCAACAGCCTGGTGGACCTGTTAGGCCTTGCGGCAGTTTTGCCTGTGCTAACCACCGTGCTGCAACCGGAATTGCTGCATACCAACCCGTTTTTCCTCAAAGGATTGCCCTACGCCGCAGCGGTAGGCATCGATTCACATGCTGAACTGCTGCTGGCGTTGGCCGTAGGCATGGTGGCCGCATTTGTGTTCAAAGCAGTCTTCGGCCTCGCAGTTACGACGATCCTGGCACGATTTGCTTTTAACGTGGCACACCGCATGTCCGGGGACCAATGGAACCGACACTTCGACGCCACCCGAAATGGCCGGCTCGAAGCCGACATGGGCCAGGTGTTGGCCGAGGTGAATGCTTGGCCGTTTCTGTTCGCAAACACCTTTCTTGCGGGCGGATTGCTCGCGGTGAGCGAAGCCGTCACAGCGGGATTGATTGCGGCCGTGGTGTTCGCCTTCAGCCCGGTGGTGTTCGTGGTTGTAGCAGGGTTGCTCGGGGTCGGGACATTCCTCGTGCGGACGGCGACCCGGAAGCGTTTGGCCCATTTCAGCAACCTCAGAAACCGGGCAGAACCCGCCTCGAATGCCTGGATATCCGACGCACTCAGGGGCTACATGGAAATGCTCACCTTCCGCGCGGGAGAGGCCATGCGGTCGGCTTACCTGCGCGAACGCCTAGTGGTGCTCGATACGGCTGCGGCCACATCCGTCGTGGCCATCCTTCCCGCGAAGGTGTACGAGGTACTCGCCGTGGCGGCATTGGCCGGGGCCATCGCGCTAAGTCTCGCTCTGGACTCAACGTCCGCTGAGTTCCTTGCAGTCTTGAGTTTGCTCGCCCTCAGTGCCTACCGGGTGATGCCTTCCCTAAGCCGGATATCCGGAGCGCTGCTGGCCATGCGCGGCCATGCATACGTCCTTCATGCGATGGAACAAGCCGCCCCTGAGCGCCCAGCAGGAATTGACTCGAGTCCTGAAGGCGTGCGCCTGCGCGGGGGCATCGAGCTGGAGTTAGCAGGTGTCTCTCTGTGTTACGGAAAGGGTCAAGGTACGTTTTTAGAAGGCCTACAGGCGCGCTTTGAGCCGGGTCGGTTGCATGCCGTCGTAGGCCCCTCCGGGTCCGGGAAAAGCACGCTGCTGCGCACACTCCTCGGGTTGCATGCGCCGACCTCTGGGAAGGTACATGTGCGGACCGAGGAAGGTGTGTGGACGCTCGGGGAGACCCTTGCAACAGCCGACTGGCTCGGGCACTGTGCGTATGTAGGCCAACATCCGTACCTCTTCCGCGGAACAGTTGCAGAAAACCTCACGATGCGCATCTCCGGTCAACGTTTGGAGGTCGAACGTGCACTCGGCTGGATGCGGCAATTGGGGCTGGATACCTGCCTCGGACCTGACCCGATGCACTTCGTCCTGACCGAAGGCGGGAGCAACCTCAGCGGCGGACAGCAGCAGCGACTGGCGCTCGTGCGGGCCTTGCACCTGAACCACCCTGTTTTGTTCGTCGACGAAGGCACGAGCGCATTGGATGGTGCCTTGCGTGATGAGGTGCTCGCGGTGCTTCGGGAAAAGGCCCACCGCGGAGCTACGGTGCTCTTGGTCACCCACGACCGGGAACTCGCTCTAGCGTGCGATACTTGCCTCGATTTGGCTCTTTTTGCTCCTCAACCCGCCGCATGGAACCCGAATTGACGGTACGCCTCGATCGGTATTCGAATGCGGCACACCGCCGCGGTTCCCTGCTGCGATGGGCCGCCTGGATGGCTGTTTCCCGCCTGTTCTTTGCCACGCCCCTGCCCTACCCTTCCGTCTGGAAACGCTTTTTGCTGCGGTGCTTCGGCGCTCAGGTGGGCACGGGGGTGGTGTTGAAACCGCGGCTCACCATCAAGTACCCGTGGAAGTTGCGGCTGGGCGACCACGTCTGGATCGGGGAAGGCGTGTGGATTGACAATTTGGTCAACGTTGCGATAGGTTCCCACAGTTGCATCTCCCAAGGTGCGATGCTGCTATGCGGCAACCACGACTACTGCAGCCCCACCTTCGACCTCATGCAGGGTGAAATCCACCTTGAACCGGGGGTCTGGATCGGCGCGCGGGCAGTCCTCGGGCCGCAAACGACGTGCGAAAGTCACAGCGTCTTGACCGTGGGCTCGGTCGCGCACGGCAGGTTAGAGGCTTGGACCATCTACCGGGGCAATCCGGCCGTGCCCGTGCGGAGGCGCAAGATGCAGCAACCATGAAGCACCGGGTGGTTTTTTTGCACACCGAATGGGCCGGCTACTTCGGGGCTTGCACGGCTGCCTTGGCAGCGCATCCAGAGGTGGAGTCCGTACACGTAATTCACTGGGATTCAAACCCCGATGCGCCTTTTGAATTGCCCTCGGGTGGGGCGGCTCATCGGTGGTTGAAGTCCAGCCTGCAGCAGCCACTTCTGCAGGTGCTGGACCAAATCGCACCTACAGCCCTCCTCGTATCCGGCTGGATCGACCGGGACTACCTCGCCGCCGCGCGCCGCTGGCGCCCGCACATCCCGGTGGTACTCTGCATGGACAACCGTTGGACGGGAAGCTTGAAACAGCGCGCCGCCGCCGCCGTCGCCCCCTTCACCTTGCACCGGTACTTCGACCGGATTTGGGTGCCGGGAACGCCGCAGCTGCCGTACGCTTCGCGGCTGGGCTTCCCATCGAATCGCCGCGCCGTAGGACTTTATTGCGCAGACAATGTGCCCTTTGATGCAGCCTATCTGACCAGAAAACCGCACCTCAATGCCCTTCGGCCCGTGCTCGTGTATGCCGGACGGTACGTCCCCGTAAAAGGCATCGACGCACTGCAACACGCATTTGCTGCGCTGGCACCGGAGTTTCAGGAGTGGGAGCTGCATTGTGTCGGAACTGGCCCCCTCGCAGCGACGCAACTCGAACACCCCCAAATCACGCACCACGGCTTCCTACAGCCATCCGCTTTCGCAGACCTGCTGCGCGATGCAGCCGTGTTCGTCCTGCCCAGCCGCGAAGAACCGTGGGGCGTCGTACTGCACGAAATGGCCTTGGCAGGTCTCCCCCTCGCTACCACTCCTGTAGTGGGCGCTGCTTCCAAATTCCTCGAACCTGGCCTCAACGGCACTCTCCTCGACCCAAACAACTTGGAAGGTTCGCTTCGATCACTGCTTGAAGTGCCACTCGAACTTCGTGGACAGCAATCCGAAGCATCCCGTGCAATCGGCAGCTCCTACACGCCGTCTGTTTGGGCTGAAACCTTGTTGAACTTCGTGCGCATACGATGAAGGTTGTCCTGCTCAAACATGCCACGAACACGGGCGGTGTGGAGAAATTCATCGCGTCCTTCCTGGCAGAATCGCGCTTTGATGCCCAACCGCTCAATGTGGATGTGCCGATGGGATTTGCCGGAAGGTGGACCTATCTCCGCAGGCTTCGCCGTGCGTTGCCTGAAAGTGTTGATGTCATCGTAAGTTGTCACATCGACACCGTTGAAACCGGACTTTGGCTTGCTCGCCGAACAGGAGCTTTCCATGTGTTCAGAGAGCCCGCTGGGGCGGTGCATCCATTTTTGACGAAGACGGCTGCAAGGCTCCTCTCGCGTTCCCTTTGCATCGCGTTGAGTGATGCCGCTATCGAACGGTGGCGAAATGCTGGCTTTCAGGGGCCTTCAGCCGTTGTACGACCGCGCATCCTTGCGTGCTTGCCGATGCGCACGCCCGACATGAATGCACCGCTCAGCCTGGTTCACGTGGGAAACTTCTTTCCAGAAAAAGACCATCCTGCGTGCATCGTCCTGTTTGAGGAGCTCAAAGCACGATGGTCGGCTCCTGTTCATTTGGACCTCATCGGGCACCCGACTGCTACGGCCTACAGTGCCCACGTGCAGAATTTGGCACATCGCACAGCGGGAGTTCGGCTCAAGTCCGGAGTGGCATCCGCGGAAGATTTGTTGGACAGTTACTCCATCGGATTGCTCACTTCGGTGAGCGAGGGGTTTGGGTACGTGCTGCTCGAATACGCAGGCAGAGGACTGCCCTTTTTCACTACGCGAACCGAGGGAATTGCTGAGGTGTTGCCGGATGATTCCCCGGTGTTTTTGCCCTCCAATCCAGCGCATTGGGCGGATCATATCCTGCATTGCGTCGCCTCCCCCGAATGGAGGTTCGCACTGGAAGCCGCGCAGCAAGCCCTCGTAGCATCCACCTCGTATACCGAAGCCTATGATGAAGCGATACTTCGCCATTGTTCAAAATGAGTGGGCCATTCGGTGGGGGAGCCGCCGGTGGCAACCGAAGAACAAGGAGGGCATCACAGATTTTGCGTGCGCAGTCCGCTCAAAGCCTCGGCCGTGGGGCCTGTCCGCCTTTGTGCGGTATCGAAATGAAGCATTTACGCTTGAATCCGCCGTGCTTTCTGCCCTGCCGTTCTGCGATGAAGTGTTGTTGTTCGACAACCTTTCAACAGATGATTCACCCGCAATTGCGCAGCATTTGGCCTCCCAGCACCCGAAGGTGCGCGCCTTTTCTTACCCATTCGAGTGCTTTCCCAGCACCCAAGGTCACAGCCGGCTTCCTACTGATTCCGTGCAATCGCGTGCCTACTTCTACAATTTCTGTCTAAGTCATGCGCGCTTTTCGCACGTGTGGAAATGGGATGCTGACCAAATTGTACTTCCCCAAGCGATGGCGAACCTGCGCACCTTGATGCGCACCTGCGACATCATCCACGGCAGTGGCTTCGACCTTGCCGATTTGCAAGACTACTCCTTGACCGTAGAGCCCACAACCCACCACGAGCCGCACTTCTTTCGGAACGTCTCGCCCTTCCATTACTACATGGGGGAACCTTGTGAGTTCTTTTCGTACCCCGCTTGGATTGGCGGCCGGAGAACGCGGATCGGGAACCTTGATGCCCCTTACTTCATCCATCTGAAGTTCGCGCTTCGCACGAACATCGGTCAGGGCTGGGAGCCCGGTTGGAACGAAAATCCGTACTTCCAAGGGCTTGTAAATGAGCGAAAGGCGAAAGGGAAGCGTTACACCGGGGAAGTCCCTCCGGCGCTGGAGGCTTTGCGTGCGAATTGGGTCCAAAAATCTCGCGCAACCGCGCCTTGATTTGGACCCGACCCGGCTCGAGGGAGCGGGCGCAGCGCCCACCGCAGTGCCTCCATACGCATCCCCCAAGTCCCGGAAGAACGCAGCAACAAGGCAAGGACGAATGCGCTGAACAAGAGCGGCTTCCGCCATTTTCGAGCGAGGTACACGAGGTTTGCGCGGTTCATCCAGAGCTGCATCGAACGCGCCGGACGCCCCTCTCCGTGGTGGATCAACCCCTCCGAGGGCACGAATCGCATTTCCTGCCCAGTCGTTTGGGCAATGCAGGCCCAATCGAACTCCTCCGCGTACAAGAACAACGATGCGTCCAGCGGACCCCACTGCTGCAGCGCATGCACATTGAGCCCGATGAATGCCCCATGCAGTGCTGGAACGATGGATGGGGAGGTCGGGAGTGGTGCCTTCCCACGGTTCAGCAAGAGGCGCGCATCGAACGGGGGGAGGACGCCGGCCACGGGTCGACCTGCTGGGTCGTGGAGGGTGGTGCCGATGGCGAAGGTTTGGGGTGCGGAACGCACCTCCCCCCAACACTTCTCGAACGCATCGAAGCTGCGAAACTCCACATCAGGATTGACCACGAACAGGAAGGCATGCGGCGCAGCCCACTCCAGCAACGCCTGCACCCCTGCCGCGAATCCGCCATTCTCCCGATGCATGTACGTCCAACCGTGTCGGGACGCTTCCGCTGCAATCGCCGCCGCTTCCTCAGTCGACTCGGTGTGGTCCACCACGGCACACGCGAGCGCGGGATAAGCTTTCCGCACCTCAGCCATCAAGGTGAACAAGGACGCATCTGCCCCGAACGCCACAACTCCGATGCAGCGATCCATCAGGGGATTTGGTACGTTTTTCGACCCAAAAAGCGGCGCAGGGCTTCCCACTTCTGAGCCCGCGGAGCCCGCAACAGGGCGGAAACCACCGACCCGACCACGAACACCCCCCACCACGCAGCTGCACGCCGCGGTCGGGTCCGAGCGAAAAACGCACAGAATGCCAAAGCACTGTCCGCCCGCAAGCGCGGCCGGTCCACGGCTGCCCCTGTCCCCCCCGAACTCCGGTAATGCACACAGCGCACCGGCAGCAAGGGGATTTCCTCCCCCGTGCGGCGAACCTCCTCCCAGCAGAGTTGTAAATCGCTGCCGTACAAGAAGTAGGTGGAATCAAGGTCCGTTCCTGCCGGCAGGATCAAGCCCGCCCCCGGCGGTTGCTCAAACGAGCTCCTCGCAGGCAGGTCATCCGCATAGGTATATCTGCGGTAGCTGCGAAACCGGCGCTGGTGTGCGGCCGGCACAAAGAACATGACTGCTAGCGCACGAACGGTGGGGAATCGCCGGTAATAGTCTTGGCGCACGCCACTTGCATCCAAAAGCTCAATGCAGTGTATCCGAGGCATTGCAGACCGCAAGGCCGCACGCAGAACAGTGCCCGCGCCCTGCTCGAGCTGCGTATCCGGATTCAGCACCAGCCTCCACGGATTCCGCGCACGAGCCAGACCTGCACATACCCCCTGGGTAAAACCCAAATTCTCCTCGGAAATCTCCACCGTTACGCCCTCCTGCTCCAACGCCATCAACGACCTGTCTCCACTGTTCTCAATCAGAATGACCTCGTCGCCTGCCTCCATCTCGCGCACACAGCTCGCTACGCAGTCCCGGACCAGGTCACTGCATCGGTAGCTCACGATCACGGTGCTCACCATCGGCGGACAAGGTAGCGTGCGGACTGCGATTCTTTTGAACCCAAGCGCGCAAAACCACCGGTATCGCGCGGGACCACCACCTCCATCCCCACCGGTGTGCCCCCCATTTCCACCACACCAGAAAGGCCGCCCTTTTGCGATCTGAACGGAGTGCGTACACGCCCCAAGCTGCCGCAAACCGGTCGATGTCCGCTCCCAAACGTTGCCACTCCAGCAGGTGTGCGGACTCCCGTTCACAGACGACACACATCCAGCTGTGCATTTGGGTTTGGGCGGTGCTCATCGAGTGGGCCTGGATCCTCACCTCAGCCACTGCATCGGGCACGTGGCACGCGATTGCAGAAGCGCGGATGCACCGCAACCACATATCCCAATCTTCCATGGCCCGGAGTCCCGTATCAAAGCCTCCCAGCCGCCCCACGAGCTCGGCTGAGACCACCGCCGCATTGACGGGGAAGCAGTTGCCGGAAATCAGCCACGTGCGCAGGACATCTAGCACCGGAGCACATTGAAGCTGCGCCGATTCGTCGGTGAAATACCGCCAATTCCCATAGCACAGCGCTGTATCCGGAGCCTTCCTGAC
>CAZMNI010000104.1:0-7425 GCA_964567615.1 uncultured Chryseobacterium sp. | reverse complement strand
CCGGGCGAGGTGTTTGAGGCATCGGGAGGCATCGACCCGGAGCGGGCGGTGGCGTATGCGGAGTGCGGGGTGGACTTCATCTCGATGGGGTGGCTGACGCACAGCGTGCCGGGGTTGGATTTGAGCATGAAGCACGTGGTGCGATGACTGCAAGCGGGAACCGGACGCCCGGGTTGCCGGATGGGCCGCTGATCCGGAGGCTCGTGCGCAGTGCTGCATTTCAGCAGGTGCGGGCGGGGTTGAGGCAAGTGAAGCCGTGGGGTCCGGAGGGCGTGGATGCTTACACGGTGCTGCGGTTCTTCGGGATCGGGTTGATCGATGGGGCGGTGGCGACGCGGGCGGCGGCCATCAGTTTCCGGCTGTTCCTCGCGTTTTTTCCTGCGATGATCCTCGTGGTCAGCCTCGTTCCGTTTACGCCGTTGGAGACGGTGGACATCCTCGAAGGGCTTGCGCTGGTGCTGCCTGCGGAGGCTGTTTCGTTGCTAGAACTGACCGTAGACGACTTCATGGCCCAGCGGCAGGGGACGCTGTTGTCCGTGGGTTTCGTGCTGTTGTTGTTTTATGCGTCCGGGAGCGTGAATGCCGTGTTGCGGGGGTTTGGGGAGAGCATCCACGTGCGGGATCGTCCGCATCCGATGGTGTTCCGGGTGGTTTCTGTGGGGTTGCTCGTGCTGCTGACCGTGTTGTTCTTGTCGGCTGTGCTGCTGCTGGGCGTGGCGGGCGATGTGATCGATTGGGCGCACGGAAAGAGGTGGTTGCGCGGTGATGTGGTGCCGTGGCTCGAGGTGGCGCGTTGGACCCTCGCCGTTGCGATGGTGCACGGAGCGGTGACTTTGCTGTACAACGTCGGCCACCGGGACCGGGGGAGATGGCGGTGGAGTTCGACAGGGGCGACGGTGGCGACGATCGCTATCGTTCTGCTGACACTCGGATTTTCCTGGTTTGTGGGGCACTTTGCGAGCTACAACAAGCTGTATGGATCGCTGGGAACGTTGCTGGTGACGCTGATTTGGGTGAACTCGAACAGCACCGTGCTGCTCCTCGGCTTCGAGCTCGATGCGGCCATCCACCGGGCTCAAACCGGGCAGGGAGAGGTGTTGCCGGCCGCTGATCCTGCGTAAATTCGTCCCATGCGACCCTTGACGTTCTCTTTTTTGGCCGCCGCTTGCCTCGGGTGGGCGCTGGTCGTTGTGGCTGCCCCGGCGGCGGCCCAAACCTCCCTCCCGCGGATCGAAGGACGGTGGAAAACCATTGACGACGAGACAGGCCGGGTGAAAAGCATCGTGGAAATCACGAAGCGCGGCGGCAAGTACTACGGCAAGGTGGTGGAGCTGTTCCGCCTGCCGAACGAGGACCAAAACCCCCGTTGCACGGCCTGCACGGACGACCGTAAAAACCAGCCAGCGCTCGGCATGGAAATCGTGCGCGGCATGGTCCAGCAGGGCAGCAAGGCCGAATGGGAAGACGGCACCATTTGCGACCCGAAGAACGGCAAGATCTACGACTGCGAGATGTGGATCGATCCGGCGAAGCCGAACGAACTCAAGGTCCGCGGCTACTTCTACTTCGTCTACCGCACCCAAACCTGGGTCCGGGTCAAGTAACGCCTTACCGTCCGACGGTGCGGCGGATGGCGTCGCGCAATTCGGGAATGGCGCCGAGCAGCAGGCCGCCCGCCAGTGCCGCCCCACCCGCGAGCGCCCCGCGCCCCCCGGCTTCCAGCCAGTGTGGCATTTCCGGGAGTGGAACCGTCCGGAACACCACCGCACATACGCCGCTCACGGCGGCGACCTTGAGCAGGTCCCAGCTGAACGGGTGGATGCGGTGGAGGCGCCACAGCAGGAGTGTGTACCATCCGAAGTTCCACACCGCGGTGAACAGCGTGGCCACGGCGGCTCCGGCCAGCCCCCACCCAAAAGTCTGCATGCACACGTGGTTCGTCAGGACCGTCATGACGAGCAGCCCTACCTGGATGGGCAGGCCCTTGCGGTAGTGGGGGCCGAACCCGATGGTCGCGCCGACCGTGCCGCCTGCGGCGAGCACCACCTGTTGCAGCCCGATGGCAATGAACACGGGTTCGAGCCCGCGGTAGGCTGGGGGAAGCAGCTGCTCGAAGGCCGGATACCCGGCCCAAATGGCCACAAACACCGCCAGTGCCAGCGAAAAGTTGACCCGGGTGGCTTGGCGGCACAGCGTCCGCATGCCTTCGGCCCCTTGCTTCGCCATCCGATCCGCTGAGACTCCGCTGAGGATGCCCCCGGCGGCCCGGCTGGGCAGTGCCACCACGTATCCGACAAAGGCTGCGAGGGAGTACTTCGGAACTTCGGCCAGGCCGAGGTACGACCCCACCATGACGTAGTCCAGGTTTTGGGCAATGACGGCAGAGCCGATGGTCAGCAAATTGTAGCCGCTGTACCCGAGGAAACTCCGGATTTCGCCGGTTTTGAGTGGCAACTTCAGCCGCACCTTGTTGGCCCAAGCCTGGGCAGCAATGACCCCGGCATAGACCACGTAAGTACCTACATAGGCGAGCAGAAACGCATCGAAGCCGAGCAACCCCGCTCCGAAGGCCAGCGCAAGGGCGAGGTAAGACCCCTTCAGCCAGGGTTCTTCCAACACGGTCACCACGGTCGACTTCAACCGCGAAATCACGGCCGCGCGAGAGATTGCAGCGACCACGAACACCGCGATGACGACGTACAAATACCCCAGCCGGCCGTGCACCACATCGGCATCTTCCCCGCCCCACCGGGCCACCGCCGCCTCTCCACCGAGGGCGAGCACAATTCCCGCCACCGCGAGGGCCGTCGCCGGGAACAGCAGCATCGTGGTGAACACCTGGGCCCGCTCGTCGTCGCTGTAGCGCGGGAGGAAACGGAGCATCGCGGATGGGATGCCGAGGGTGAGGATTTGGGCCGCAATGGCCCCCCACGAGATGAGCACCCGCACGAGCCCCCAGAGGTCCTCGTGCCCCTCGAAGGCGCGGGGAAGGACGTACAGCGTGTTGACGGCCCCGAGGGCCATGCCCGCGCCGATGGCGATGGCTGCCCGCAGGGATTGCCGAGCGATTATCCCCATTCCGGTTCAGGATTGAGTTCTACGCAGTAGGGGCAGTATTTCGCATCGTGTGCATGGGCTGCGGTGCGTCCTTCTCCTAACCTTTCGGTGAGCGCGGTACCGAGCAATTCCACGAATTCCCGTACGTGATCCGACGCGATGAGGCCATTCTTCTCGATGCGAAGCTCCAGCAGCCCCGATCGCGCGGCCCTGCCCGATCGGATGGCCGCCCGTACGGGGTTTTCTTCGGAAATGGCAGCATAGGCTAGGAGTTGAACGGCCTTTCCCTTCTTCCCCTCGAACAGCGTCTCCTGCCACCCGGCCTTCAGATCCACCTCGCGCTGCTCCACCTTGCCGGTCTTGTAATCCACAATGCGCAGCAGACCGCCTTCGCGTTCCATGCGGTCGGCCTTGCCGCGCAGTTTGAGCGGGCCAAGCGCAGCGGGACCTTCGAACGTCCGGTGGATTTCTGCCTCCAAACTTTCCAGCGTACGCACGGCACCTTCTTCAATTTCGAGCATTTCCTGCTGCACGAGTTTGCGCACTGTGGCCTCGGCGAGTACCAAGCTGAGGAAGTTCTCGCCCGACTCGATGAAGGCCGCGTTGAATTCGTGGATGGCCGCAGCCCGGAGCAAGTCCGGGAGCTGATCGAGGATGGCTTGGAGGTCCGCACGGGTCACGACCCGTCCGCAGACGTCTTTCAGCCCGTGTTCCAGCACGTGGTGTACGATGGAACCGAAGGTGCTGGCGGCCATCTGTTCCTCGAGTTCGCGGGGTTCTCGCAGTCGGAACAGATACGAATACAAGAAGTTACGCTCGCAAGTGAAGAGGGTATTCAGCGCAGACGGGCTGGCGCCCTGCGCTGCCCAATCCCGCAACTGGTTCCGCAACCCGCTGTTCCAAACCAGTGGCGGAATCTCCGGCCGCGGACCCGGCAACGGCGGTGCCACGGCCACCCGTTCCATGGCCAGGGGCTTTCCTCCTGGCCGGAACGAGCGCTTCAATTGTTCAAGGTACCGGCTGGGTTCTGCTGCATCGAGTTCTGCGAGGTGAATGAGGTGCACCTCGCGGGCGCTGTGGAGCAACCGGTAGAGCGAGTATGCAAAGGCCGCTTCGCGCTCGTGGCGCATCGGCAATCCATGGGCGGCGCGCAGGTCGGCGGGGATAAAGCTCTCGTCCGGAGCGGTTTTCGGCAGCGTACCTTCGTTGCAATCCAACACGAACACGCGGTCAAAATCCAGAGCTCGCGTTTCGATGAGCCCCATGACTTGCAGGCCCTCGTCTGGCTCACCGAGCAAATCGATCCGCGCCGGTGCAAGCACCGTCAGCACCACATCCCGAACATCCTCGGCCCGTGGACAGAGGTCCGGGCTGCGCTGCACGAACCGCACGGCCACTTCAATAGCCCGAGCCGCCGCCGCCATGCCTGCCCGAACCCGCGGATCCACATGCTCCTGCGCACACCGTTCCCTCCATCTTGCAAGCCATCCGCGCAGCGCCTCCCCCCAAGCCGGCCCGTCGCCGGTGCGCAACAGAGCAAGCTCGGCACACACCGCCGCCACCGGCCCGGTTGAAAATTGCTCCAACTCCGCCGTCCCCACCCAGGCCCAGTGCCCCTGGGCCATCGCCTCGAGCACCTGTGTGGCGTCGTCTGCGAAGTCCGGGTGGGGCGGAACGGTGCGCACAACTGCATGCCCTAAAAAAGCACGGAGGTCGGTGTGGTACCAGGCAGTGCGGCTGCGGAATGCCATCCGGAAGGCGATGTCGAGGAAGTCCCGCACAGGGGTTTCAGCCAGTGCGAGTCCCATCGTGACGTTCAGGTTGCGGGGGGTGTCGGGGGTTCCAGAACCGCCGAGGCAGGTCAACACCACCGGCAAGGTGGCCCCATCCGGCAGCACGATGGCCGTCCTTTCGTGCGCTTCTGGTGGAAGGGCGTCGAGCGTGGACCGGACATAGGTGGATGCGTAGAGCCGGCTGCTGCAGGCTGCGGAGACGATGCGGGGAGGGTGCGTGGCGAGCCGTTCGGGGAGGGCAGCCACATCGGCGGGCCGCATCCAACGGCGGAGCTCGCGGCCTGCCTCTACCGGTTGCACGTCCACGTAGCTGCGGTCAGCGTTCCAGTGCAGCACCAGCCGACCCGCTGCTTCCACCCGGGCGAGGTAGGCGTGTTCCGCTGGCGTGAGTGCCCCGAGTCCTGCGACGTGGAGACGGTCGAATCCCTCCACGGAACCGCGTTCGGCTGCACGCCGGGCTGTGAAGCCGGCCGGACCGGAACCGGAAGCTTCGTACCTGCGTCGAGTAGCTTCGTAGAGGGGCAACAGGCGTTGCCACTGGGCGAGGGCTTCGGTTTGGACGGGCGTAAGCCCGGAAGGATCCGCAAAACTCCACGCCTCAATCTCCTTGATATCACACAGGTTGCGCAGCACATTGCGTGCATCGAGCAGGTGGTGGTCGATGGCGTTGAAGTCCCGCAAGGCCGTTTCTGCCCAGCGAGCAAATGGCAAGAAGGCCGATTGTGCGGCAAAACCGAGCTCTTTCCACGCTTCAAACAAATCGCCCAGGGCCTCGATGGGGTCCATGGGCACCGTTTCTGCCGCCGCATTGAGCACCCCCTGCAGTGTGGTCAAGCGGGGAATCCACGAGCCCGGACCTGCTACGACCGCATAGGCCTTGCGAAAGCGGTTGATGGCACGCGTGCTCGGCAACACAACGGCCGTCGAACGCGTAGCTCCCCCGGCATGAACGGCCTCCGCAACGCGGTACAGGAAATCGCCGGGAACGGGAGTATGCGCCATCAGCGCCGGAAGGTAAGTCCGGAGCGGATGAACCCTGCGAATTCGCTGCGACCTTCCGCCGTGAACAGCGCATGCCGTACCCAACCCCATGCGGAGGTAGGTCCTGCTTCCACGGGCGTTTCCTGTTGCTCAACCACGGGCTCCGTCGTTCCGAATTCTGTCGCGATGCCGGTCTCTTCCAGCAACGAGGAAAGGGCATCGGCAGCGGCGAATCGGTCGCGGGCCTGTTGGAAGAAACCGGCTTGCTCTTCGAGCAGCCCGAGGTTGTTCAGCGAAATGGCATCCTCCGGATCGAGGGCAATGGCGTGCGCATAATCCGCACGGGCGCCGTCGAAATCCTTCAGCGCCTGCCGCATCCACGCCCGTGCAGCGAACCGGTAGCCGTAGTCCGGTTGGAGTTCCAACGCCCGGTCCAGGGCTGCAAGTGCTTCCTGCTTTTGTCCGGCATGGAACAGCGCCACCCCGTAATCGTTCCAGGCATCGGGATTGAGCGCCCCGGCACCGTGAACCTCTGCAGCCCACCGGGCCACTTCCGCACGTTCCTCCTCCATACCCCCAAATTTACGGCCCACTCCCGAACTTCGCCCCGTGTCTGAATTCTCCTTCCCCCAGTACCGCGTCCTGCCCGGCGCAGGCATACACTACGCCATCGAAGGGCCGAAGCGGTTCACCGAATTGCGTCCCCGTACCGACGGGTGGTGGCGCACAGAAATCGTGGCCCGTGAATACCCGGAACAGCTACTGATCCGCGATTTGCTGGCCTGCGAGGGGGGGCGGTACGAGGTGGCGCAATCGGACGTTTGGGCCGATGCGATGCGATCGGGCCGCCCATCCGGGGACCCGGTTTTGCCGGGCATGCAGCCGGGCGTGGCCCGATGCGAACCTACGGCTGACGTGGACCTGTCGGGCTTGCACACCTTCGGGGTGCCGGCGCGCGCGGCCTTTGCCGTGGAGGTGCGGACCGACGGCGAGGTGCGTGCGGCGCTGCAGTGGGCCGCGGAGCGCGCCATGCCGGTGCTCGTCCTCGGGGGCGGTTCGAACGTGTTGTTCCATCGGGATGTGGAGGGGCTCGTGGTGCTGAATCGCATCGGGGGAACAGCCGTGCTCTCGGACGACGGGGACCGCGTTGAGGTGGCGGTGGGTGCCGGAGAGCCGTGGCACGGGTTCGTGGTGCAGGCGACGGAAGCGGGGTGGGGGGGCGTCGAGAATTTGGCCCTCATTCCGGGCAGCGTGGGGGCGGCGCCCATGCAGAACATCGGGGCGTACGGCGCCGAGGTGCGCGAGGTGATTGCGTGGGTGGAGGCCATCGACCGACGCGACGGGGCGTTGCAACGCTTCACGCCGGAGGAGTGTGCGTTCGGGTACCGGGAAAGCGTGTTCAAGCAGGCCGGTCGCGACCGCTATGTCATTGTGCGCGTGGGATTTCACTTGAGAAGATCGGTCGAGGTGCGCACCGGCTATGGGGACATCGCGCGCGAGCTTGCGGGCGTCGCAGCACCGCGTCCCGGCGATGTGGCAGCGGCCGTCATCCGGATCCGCCGGTCCAAACTCCCCGACCCCGCCGTCCTCGGCA
>CAZMNI010000103.1:0-7569 GCA_964567615.1 uncultured Chryseobacterium sp. | reverse complement strand
GCCTTGCCGTCATCCACGACAACATCAGCGCCCAAGCGTTCAAAACGTGGTTTGCACCCATCCGTCCGCTGCGTTTGGATGGCGGCGTCTTGACCATACAGGTTCCGTCGCAGTTCTTTTACGAGTGGCTGGAAGAGCATTACGTGGATTTGCTCCGCAAGACGATTCGGAAAGAAATGGGTCCGGATGCGCGGTTAGAGTACAGCATCATCATGGAGAACGCATCTGCTTCCGGACCCCAGCCAGGGAGTCCTTATGCGGTGCGACTTCCCGGCACGAACCGCGCTGCCGCGCGGAATTCGGCCTCCATCCTGCCAGTCAACACGGCAGATGCGCCCATCAAAAATCCGTTCATCATTCCCGGTCTTCGGAAGTTGAACATCGAATCGAACCTCAACCCGAACTACAGTCTCGATCGATTCGTGGAAGGCGAGTGCAATCGGCTCGCTCGTTCCGCAGGCTATGCTGTTGCGAACAAACCGGGAGGGACCGCCTTCAACCCGTTGCTGATTTACGGGGCCACGGGTCTGGGCAAAACCCACTTGTCGCACGCCATCGGACTCGAAATCAAGGCGCGCCAGCCGGAACTGACGGTGCTGTATGTGACCGCGGACAAGTTCACGCACCAGTTTATCGAAGCGGTGCGGAACAATTCGGTCAACGACTTCAGCCACTTCTACCAGATGATCGATGTCCTGATCATCGACGACGTGCAGTTCCTGAGCGGAAAAGAGAAAACACAGGATGTCTTCTTCCACATCTTCAACTACTTGCACCAAACAGGGAAGCAGATCATCCTGACCTCGGACAAGCCCCCAGTGGAAATGCAGGGCATGGAACAACGGTTGCTTAGCCGCTTCAAGTGGGGCTTGAGTGCAGACCTGCAACCGCCTGCACTTGAGACGCGTATGGCGATTCTTGAGAAGCGGATGTACAGCGATGGCATCGAACTGTCGAAAGAAGTGGTGGAGTACTTGGCCTACAGCATTACCACGAACATCCGGGAACTTGAGGGGGCATTGATTTCACTGATTGCCCAGAGCAGTTTGAACAAGCGCGCGATCACTTTAGATCTGGCGCGGAACATGATCGACAAGTTCGTCAAGAACACTGCGCGGGAAGTCAGCATCGATTACATCCAGAAGGTGGTGTGTGACTATTTCGAACTGCCCATCGAGTTGCTCAAATCGAAAACCCGAAAGCGGGAAATCGTGCAGGCCCGGCAGATTGCGATGTACTTCTCAAAGAAGATGACGAAGAGTTCACTCGCAAACATCGGATTGCACTGTGGCGGCAAGGACCACGCGACGGTCTTGCATGCCTGCCGCACGGTGAACAACTTGCAGGAAACCGACAAGCACTTCCGCAAGTACCTCGACGACCTGGAGAAGAAGCTTGCCCTGCACTGAGATGGCCCGGTTGCGGGTGTGCGTGGTGTGTTTAGGGAACATATGCAGATCGCCGTTGGGCGAGGCGGCGTTGGTTGCTTCGGCACGTCAGGCGGGACTCGAAATGGATGTTGATTCTGCTGGTACCGGAGGTTGGCACATCGGCAGTGCCCCTGACCGCCGCTCAATACGGGCGGCAGCGCGGGCGGGATGGGATATTTCGCGCCAACGCGCGAGGCAATTGACCGCAGCGGATCTCGATCGCTTCGACTGGATCCTTGCGATGGACGCAACTAACCTCGCGGACATCGCAGCTTTGGGAACGGGGCGGGCAGAACTTGCGCTGTTCCTTCCTGATGGCACGGGTGTACCCGACCCGTACCATGCAGACGAAGATGCCTTTGACCGCGTGGTAGCGATGCTCGAGCCGGCAGCAGCGCACTGGATTGCCCGCTGGCGCACCACCCCATGAACACACTGCACCTCCTGCCGAATGGACTCGGACCTAAAGACCTCACGCCTTGGCTTGCCCCCGAGTCCGTCGAGGCGGTGCGCTGCTGCAGGCGGTTCATTGCAGAAAGCCAATCTGCCGTCAACCGTTTGCTTAGCGGGATAGGTAGCCTGCGGGACGCCCCGCGGCCGGATGTGTTTTTGCTGAATGAACACTCGGATGCGCGGGATTTGGTGGAGTTGACGCGTTGGTTTCGCGACCCAAGCGACATCGGCGTGGTTTCAGATGCTGGCTGTCCGGCCGTGGCCGATCCGGGTGCAGCGGCCGTGCGCATGGCCCACCATGCCGGGTGGACGGTGGTGCCGCATGTAGGCCCCTCCTCGATCGTGTTGGCCTTGATGGGGAGCGGCCTGAACGGCCAAGCCTTCGCATTCAAGGGCTATCTGCCTCGGGATACGAGCCGTCGGGAGAAAGTATGGAGGGAGATGCTCGAAGGGTTGAACCGGCGAAAGGAAACGCAGCTGTTCATGGAGCCTCCTTACCGGAATGCCCAAGGGTTTTCAGAATGCTTGCAGCGGCTGCCGGGGGACATCGGCCTGTGCGTGGCAGTCGACCTGACGATGCCGGAGGCCGTCCTCATCACGCGCACAGTGGACGAATGGCGAGAGACTGCCATGCCGGCCTTACAAAAGCGGCCTTGCCTGTTCGTGATCGGCCAGTGAATCCGGCCGTTCCACGGCCAAATCCAACACGACCGTTCCTTCGGGCAACCACCCTGCCCCGGGCAATCCCTGTGGACCAAACGCCTCCCAACACGGGCAAACCAACCGTCCTCCGCGGGGATGTGCAGATAAAAAATCCAGGACAACCGGCATGAGTTGGCCTTCGTCGCCCCAGTTCCATGCTTGAGTGACCGTGCGCTGCGCAGGGGGGCTTGCTTCTGAAAGGTGCCAGGCGACCGTGGTAAGCAGCACGTCCTCCCCTTCCACCCACGGCGGACCCGGTTCAGGCACAGGTGCACACCAACACGCTGTGCCCCAGCGTTTCCAAGGCCGATTCTGCGCACCAAACTGCGACAGGGCCCCGTCGATGTCCTGGGCAGGGCCTCCGCATACGTGCAGGATTTCAAACCGCCGATTCACTTCGCCAGCCGCAGATTCCGGATCTCCTGAAAATGCGGTCCACTCAGAAGTGGCTGGTCCGCGGTAGCTGCCAGCATCGCCCGCCTGCAAGATCCCTGGCATTCCAGCACGGGTTAGCGCAGCTGCGGTCGGAAAAACCGTATCCACCCAAAGAACGCCGGGCTTGCCGACCTCCTCCCAACGGACGACCCAGCACCGGGCGTCCGCGAGCAATTCACCTGCACCGTCGCCGAAGCGCGTTTGGCGCCAGCCGTCCCCTGTACCGCAGCCCCACGAAAGGACTGCAAACAGCCCGTAAGCATTCAGGAATCTGCCCATTGCTGGCGAATGCGCACCCACAGAATTGCATCCGGTGGCACTTCCGGTGCATGCCCGCTCAGCCCCCAACCGAGGTAGGACGGCAGCAGGGCTTCGGCAGAATCTCCGCTGGCCAATGCGCGCGCCAGCTCATGGAATCCCGAAGGCACATCCGCACGGTCAATGCGGAAAATGAGCGGCTCATCCGAGGAGAAAGCAAAGCAGACGGTAGAATCCAGCAGTCGAATGTCGCCCGTCCACGCGACGGCATCCCCGGGCTGTGCATGCGTCGTGTCCGCAGAAGCCGTGCGAATGAGGTAGACCAAACCGGTCGGCGTGGTGACCGGCGTCCCGTGAGCAGCCCAGTCCCAACGCTCTGTGCAGGCAGCGATGGTCTTTTTCTGCGCGCGGTACAGGTTGCGGCTCATCGCTTCGAGCTCCTCCGGGGTGTAGGCCGGAACACCGGTCCGACCACGTTCCCGAGCGGCCTGTACACCGTACCATCGAAATGCCCACGCCGCACCTGCTGCGAGCACTACGGCAACAGCACTTGCGGCGAGTAGTTTGCGTCCCATCGTAGCTTCAAATTTCATAGGCCAATGCGTGGGCATAACCGGGCAGCAACGCCTCAAATTGTGCGCACACTTCCTGCAGCGAAGCCCCTTCAACTGCCCCTCCTGCAGCATTGAAATGCCCCCCTCCGTTGAAATGCTCGGCTGCTACCTCGCGCACGCTGAAGGACCCGCGTGACCGCAGACTCAGTTTGATTTTGCCATCCGGCGCTTCAGAAAAGAAGGCCGCAAGGTTGATGCCTTCGATGCGCAGCGCCTCGTTGACAAGCCCCTCCGTGTCGCCTGACCTCGCTTGGAAGCGGTCCAATTCCGCACGGCTGAGCGCAATCATGGCGGCATGGTACGCCGGAAAAACGCGCAATTTCTCGCCCAACGCATAACCCAGCAGCCGCATGCGGTGCTCCGAATTCGTGTCGTACACGCGTGCATGCACCACGGCCTGTTCGACCCCCGCGTCGAGGAGCCGTGCGGCAATCCGGTGAGTGGCGGGGGAAACAGCTGGAAAGCGGAACGATCCGCTGTCCGTGACCATGCCGACATAGAGGCACTCCGCAGCAGACCTGTTCAAGCCGTCCGTCCAGCCCCATGCCTCCAGCAGGCCGTAAACGAGTTCGCTGGTGGAACACACGCTGGTGTCGGAAAAGACGAGGTCAAATGCGTCCTCCGGATGGAGGTGGTGGTCGAGCAGAACGCGGAGGCCTTCGGTTTGGCGAAGCGCAGCTTCGAGCCCTCCTACCCGGTTCAACGCATTGAAATCGCAGCAAAAGACGAGGTCTGCGCCGCGCACGAGCGCCTCTGCCTCCTCCGGCTGTTCGTCGTGAAAGACGATGCTTTCCACGGCCGGCATCCAACGGTAAAATGCTGGAAAGGCATCCGGAAGCACCACGTGGGCAGACATCCCGTGGGCCACCAACGCGTGCCACAGCCCCAGCGTCGAGCCGACTGCATCGCCGTCGGGCGAGCGGTGCGCCACGAGTACAGGACGCTGAGCACGTTCGACCAACTGCAGGCACCGCTGCGCTTCCGCGCCGTGAAACACCCGGGATCCGTATACATCGCGCATGCTGCGAAGGTAGTGCGCTACATTTGGGACATGGGCCTGCTCCTGCTTTCGCTCTATTTGCACGCATGCATTGCGGTGCATGATTTCCACTACAGCCGCACGGATGTGGTGTACGATGCGAAAAGCCGGAGTTGGCAGGTCACCTTGCGCGTGTTCACGGACGACTTCGAAGCAGCGCTCGAACAGCGCGCACCAGCGGCTGGGCCGATGCGGTTGGGCGACGCGAGGCAACGCACAGATGCTGAATCGGTTGCTGCAGCTTGGGCGGCCCATGAATTTGCCGTCTCTGCCGGGGGCAAACCCCTCCAATTGCGGTGGGTGGGCATGGACGTCGCACACGATTTGACCTATGTTTTCCTCGAATCTGCACCGGGTGCCGGTGCCCGTGCGAAAGAACTGCGCATTCGAAACACGGCCTTTTTCCAGCAGTTTGAAGACCAAATCAACGAGGTGAACGTTCGCTTCGGAGCCCGGGACATGAAGCAGGCGCTCGACCGATCCCGCCCGGAAGACCGGTTTTCCCTGCAATGAAGCCCGCTTCTCCCCGTTACCGGACCAAGGCAGCGAAGGCGCGCCGGGTGATGGAAGTGCTGGAAACGCTGTTTCCGAATCCTCCTGTGCCTTTGGACCACTCGGATCCGTATACCCTCCTCGTCGCCGTGCTGCTTTCTGCGCAGTGCACAGACGAACGGGTGAATCGCGTGACTCCCGGACTGTTCGCCCTTGCTTCACGTCCTGAAGAGATGGCAAAGCTGTCCGTGGAAGCCATCGACGCCATCGTTCGTCCATGTGGTCTTTCACCCACAAAGGCAAAGCACATCCAGCGGCTCAGCGAACTCCTGATGGAACGGCACGGTGGCCAGGTGCCTGCTGATTTCGAAGCCCTGGAAGCATTGCCCGGCGTAGGGCACAAAACCGCCTCAGTGGTCATGGCCCAGGCCTTCGGAGTGCCCTCCTTTCCGGTGGACACGCACATCCACCGCCTGATGACCCGTTGGGGGCTGACCGATGGGCGCAGTGTCGAACAGACGGAACGGGATGCGAAGGCCTTGTTTCCGGAAGCGCGCTGGAACGACCTGCATCTGCAGATCATTTTTTACGGGCGCGCATTCAGTCCCGCCCGTGGCCTCGATCCGGAGAAAGATCTGCTGTTGCGCGAACTCGGTACGCCCGAAGAGCGGGCCAAATGGAAGATCGCCCCATGAAGCCGGACGGCCGCGGCATCTTCATCGGCC
This sequence comes from uncultured Chryseobacterium sp., assembly GCA_964567615.1. Classification (GTDB taxonomy): domain Bacteria; phylum Bacteroidota; class Bacteroidia; order Flavobacteriales_D; family Sanyastnellaceae; genus CAMCYM01. The sequence goes on along the minus strand of CAZMNI010000103.1, from coordinate 1,421 downwards.
TCCCGGAACGCGTAGGAGCCGGTGAACGCTGGGGGCGTGAACTTCGACACGTGCTGCGTTGGGGCCTGCTCGTGGTGCGCAATGGCGGGAAACGACCACCTGCGGTCGTTGCCTGGCCACATCTCCCATCCCGCCGTTCTGTGCTCCACCGGGTATGCGCGGAGTTGGGCTGGGAGCTGACGAATCGCCCGCGGCGAAAGGCCATTCTGCACGTGCGGTTTGAAGATGCGACCGAGAAGGCCACCCCCTTGCCGGGTTGGATGGGTGCGAACGGCATTCCGGTGTTCAATTCCGGCTGCACAGACATCCGCAAGTCCACCCTTGAAGCCGCACATGTGGAGGTATTCGGGTACGGCATGGCGGTCGATCCCTGTGCGCACGAGGGCCCCCTTCTTGAAAAAGGAGACGGCAACGCCGTGCACGACGGCCGCATCCTGATCGGACCGTTGGCTCCGGAAGCCGTGCACTCCGACAAGGTGTACCAGCACGTGATCAGAAATTCCGATTCCCTGGGCCGTCGATTCGACTTGCGAACGGGGTATATCTGCGGCGAATTTCCCGTAGTCTACGCAAAGTTTAAGCTCGCGAAATCCCCTTTTACAAACGAAACTTCCCACGTTGAACTTCGCAAATTAAATGCGGAATTCTCTCAAATTGAATTGCGAAAGATGGGGGATTTGCTCGTGAAAATGGGCGTAGATACCGCCGAGATTGACGTGCTGCGCGACGCGGTCGATGGCCGAATCTTCGTGGTCGATGTGAACCCGACTCCGTGGGGTCCGCCTGCGGGATTGGACGAGCCCATGCGGTCTGCCGCAATCGCCGCATGTGCCTCTGCCTTCCGGGCTGCGGTCACACGCGTGCAGCCCAATGAATAACACCGCGTTGCGGTTGTAAAACAAAGCGCCGGCGGCACAACAGGCGCAGGATAAATCGGTACCCGGAACGTGCCCCCCAAATCGCTCAGGAGGCGGAAGCGAGCAAGTACGCCTTCAGCGCCGCATAGTCCGCTGGAAGCGTCGTTTTCTCCGCGGCCTTTGTCAGGCATGCGGCAAGCGAATCAGGAAGCTCCGGTGTCACCCCGGTATGCTGCTGCACAGCTTCTCCGAACTTCGCCGGATGGGCGGTGCCCAGCACTACGATGGGCACCCCGTCTGCAGGCGCCGACGGCGATGTGGAGATGCGCCGGGCGGCCGCGAGGCCCACAGCCGTATGTGGGCAAGCCAAATAACCTTCTTCCCTCAGGGTACGCTGCATTTCCGATACCGTTTCTTGCTCGCTCACCGAAGTTCCCTGCACCACAGCGCAAAGGGCCGAACGGTCGTTCCCGAAGAGGGCGTCCAACCGAGGTGCATTGCTCGGATCGCCGACGTCCATCGCATTCGAAAGGGTCGCCACCGAAGGGCGAGGCACATAGGCCC
>CAZMNI010000102.1:6951-7578 GCA_964567615.1 uncultured Chryseobacterium sp. | reverse complement strand
CCACTGTATATCCCGGGATTGCCTCAAGCTTGTCCACCGTGCCGCCCGTGTGCGCTAGCCCGCGGCCCGCAATCATGGGCACATAGACCCCGCAAGCAGCAGCCGCAGGGGCGAGGATGAAGGAAACTGCATCTCCTACCCCACCCGTACTGTGCTTGTCGGCTACCGGTCCACCGAGTTTTTCCGGATTCCACTGCAGGACCTTGCCCGAGTCGCGCATGGCCAACGTGAATGCCACCGCCTCTGCGGCTGAAAGTCCACGAAACAGCGAAGCCATGGCAAAGGCTGCGATTTGGGCATCGGGGATGGAACCGTCCGAAATGCCGGATACAAAGGAGCGGATGGCGTCTGGAGGCAAGGCCTCGCCGTCGCGCTTGCGGCGGATGAATTCAGGTACGAGCACGTGCGTTGAGTTGGGTAAACAAGTCTGAAGCCCCGATACGGAACCGCCGGGGCGTTAAGGGATTGAAGGCTGGTCGGCGCAGCAGTATGTCAGCAAAGGCAACTGCAACTTCACGGGTGCGGATACCGCCAGAGACCTTTACTCCCACTTCGGCAGTTCCGATGGCATCGAGCAACCGCTCGACCGCTGCGGGAGTCGCACCCACAGGGACCTTGCCCGTAGAA
>CAZMNI010000102.1:0-6941 GCA_964567615.1 uncultured Chryseobacterium sp. | reverse complement strand
CACGCCCCCAACCTCGCTGGGTATAGCGCGGATCACCCGTTTCGAGAATGGCCTTTACGCAGGCATCCGGTGCCGCCGAACGAACCGCAGACAACACCGCATTTACCCTTCCGAGGTCTCCCTTGAAATAGGCATCCAATGCGATGACCGCGTCGATTTCCTGCGCACCCGCAGCCACAGCTCGCTCCGTTGCATGGCCTACCGCCTCAGGATCCCCATCACCGAACGGGAAATTCACCACCGTTGCAAGGGCCCACTGCCGGTCCGGAAAGGCAGCGGCTACCGCGGCGAGGTGGTCCGGAAAGATGCACAAGGCCGCAGGCGGTCCATCCGCAACCTCGACTCGTCTTGCTAATTCGAGCAATTCCGACTCCGACTCCGTTCCGCGCAGGGAGGTGACGTCCAAAAACTGCAGGAGGTCAGCGTCGGTCATGCAATCGACAAAAAGAAACCGGCTATGGCCGCAGACATCAGGTTTGACATCGTACCTGCGAGCACCGCGAGCATCCCGAGCCGCGCGATTTCCGCCCGACGCAGCGGTGCCATGGAGCCGATGCCGCCGAGGAGAATCGCAATCGAGGAGAGGTTTGCGAAACCGCACAGGGCAAACGAGATAATCGCCTTTGTTTTTTCACTCAGCACGACGGCTGGCGCATCGCCGAGGTAGGGGGCGAAATTCAAGTAGGCAACGAACTCGTTGATGATGAACTTTTGGCCGATAAACGAGCCGGCGACCACCGCCTCTGACCACGGAATGCCGAGGAGGAAAGCCACGGGGGCACCCACGTACCCCAGCAGCAACTCGAGGGTGAGATCAGGTGCGCCGAACCAACCGCCTACTCCGCCCAGCAGCCCGTTGAGCAGGGCAATCAACCCCACGAAAGCAAGCAACATTGCCCCTACGTTCAGGGCGAGGTGAAGTCCAGCCGATGCCCCTGTGGCCGCTGCATCGATGACATTCGCGGGACGTTCTTCTTCCGTCGCACGTCCGAGTGCGGGATCGTCCTGCGGTTGCTCGGTTTCCGGAAGCAGCAACTTTGCGAACAGCAGTCCGCCCGGTGCCGCCATGAAACTGGCCGCTATCAGGTACTCCAGCGGCACACCGATGGCCGCGTAACCGGCCACCGCACTGCCCGCTACCGAGGCCAAACCACCGACCATCACCGCGAACAGCTCGGAGCGGGTCATGCCGGCGATGTAGGGCCGAACGACGAGGGGGGCCTCGGTTTGGCCCACAAAAATGTTCGCCGTTGCCGACAGCGATTCCGTCCGCGAAGTGCCCAGCAATTTGCGCATTCCGCCGCCTAAAAAGCCGATAATCAACTGCATCGCACCGATATGGTACAACACGCTGATCAGGGCCGAGAAAAAGACAATCACCGGCAACACGCGGATGGCAAAAATGAACCCTCCGCTCCCGAAGAGTTCGAACATCTTGCCGTCATTCAGGCCGCCGAAGAGGAAGCTGATTCCTTCGTTGCCGAAACCGATGACCCGCGCCACCCCGTCAGAAGCCACCTGCAGGGCCCGCTTTCCTGCCGGCACGTAGAGGACAAGCGCGCCGATGGCCAGTTGGATGCCAAAGGCGCCGGCCGCCGTGCGGACACGGATGGCTTTCCGGTTGCGCGAAAAGAGCACCGCGAGCCCCAGCAGGGTCACGATGCCGAGCACACTCGACAGAATTTCCATGGCCGCGAATCTACCCCAAAGCGTCGCTGTGGAACGCCCACGGCAAGAAAACCTCTGGACCCGCCGCTTCCACCACCGGCCCTTCTGCCGCTTGCAGCAAGATCCTGAACGGCTTGCCCTGCCGCTCGCTGAAGGTGTGCAGCACCTGCCGGCACCCGCCGCACGGCGAAAATCCGCGGTAGGCCGTGGGATTGGGCGATGCAATGGCGATTGCTTCGATGGGCACGCCGGGCGCCTGTGCACCTGCTGCAAACAAGGCCACCCGTTCCGCGCACAGCCCCGAAGGAAACGCGGGGTCCTCCTGGTTGCACCCCGTCACCACCCGCCCGTCTGCAAGCCGAACGGCAGCACCCACAAAAAAATGCGAGTACGGCGCATGGGCCCGTCGGGCTGCAGCAAACGCCTCGGCTAACAAAGCGCGGTCCTCCACCAGCACCTCGTCCGGTTGCAGCACCACGAGTTCGCCTCCACAAGAAATGCGTTCTGCCATGGCGTCAAGGTACGTAGCCCGGCTACGCCAGGTTACTCAACCGTGGCCTCAAAGCCGGTTTCGCACACCCGTCCGGTGGCGTCTTCTGCCATCAAGTGAACGTGGACTGGGCCGTTGAATCCCGCTGGCAGTGTGACCACTACCGCGGCCAAATCGAATTCCACCGCCCCTGCTGCATCCCAACTTCCCTCCCACACCGTCGTTCCTGTGGCTTCGTCTTCCACGTGCACCGTGACCGCTGCCAATCCGTCCGCATCCGTGACCGTGCCCGCAAAAGGCACCGAAGACCCCGAAGCCCAGACCGGATCGTGCGCCCATGTTCCGAGTTCGAACAACGGAATCAGTGCGTTCGCAACATGCAGCTGCATCAAGACCGTTTCCGCCTCGTTGCCCTCGGCATCGACGGCATCGATGACAAGGTCCCAAATTCCGCGCACGTCCTCCGGCACGGTCCAAGTCGCTTGGTACAGGTGGCTGGTGCCTTCAATGTCTTCCTGAACGAGCTTCGTCCAGCTGCCGCTGCTCAGTACAAATGTTTCAGACCCGCCTTCGTGGCTGTGGCCCGATGCGCTGTGCAAATCGATCCGAAGCTGCGAGAGCTCCGTTTCGTCTTGGACCAAAACGGTCACACTCACGGTCGTTCCGGCTTCCACGTCCACCTCGCTTCCCGGCTGAATGCCGGCGACCACGACGTCCAACCCCGGCGGGGTGGTGTCGGTTTTCCCACAACCCGCGAGAAGCAGCACAAGTCCTGCAGCAAAACTCCATAAAAAACGCATCATGGCTTTGAATTTGAATTGATTGGAATGATTTGATTTCGACTCGAAAATTGCCTTGCAACGCGCAAAGCGACGGTCCGGTCTTGCATCGGCAGCCCCAGCGCCCGATATGCGCTGGTGTGGTCGAGTGCAACAGCCCGTGTCAGGTTGCGACCTACAAAGGTCCACGTCCACGATCCGCGTTGCAAGGTGCATTCGGCACCGACAAGGGTTGCACCGGGGGTGGTGGCCTCGTTGCGCGCGACCAGCCGGGCTTCCCCGATGCGCTCAATCTCGAAGCGTCCTGAAATGCGGACGTTTCCGAGCGTTCGCATGCCGGGCAGGACAGACATGCGCACGCGGGGCGGCGGGGTGAAGGGCAATCCCAGCCCGGTGGCCAGGTCCCACCCCGGGCTCCAGCCCCCGCTGGCCTCGAGCAAACCGCCACGCCGTCCAAACGCGCAAGCAAGGGAGGCCTCGCCTCCGGTTCGAAAGGCCGGTGTTGCTTCGAACGCATAGATTTGGCCTGCGTGCGCGATGGGTGCGAATGCCCCCGTCGGCCGCAGGTGGATGAATCCGGCATGTGCCGCCGCGAAGCCATCGACTCCGCAGCGCACGCGGCCCCAAACCCACCGTCCACCCAGCCGGATCTCGGCCACGTGTTCAGGGCGCAAAGCCGCGTTGCCCCGTTCAAACCGGAACGTACCGTGGTGGATGCCATCCGCGCCCAAGGTGTACGGGTCAGGGAACCGGGTGCCTAACACGACCGTCGCCTCGCCCAGCCCCCCCGAACGGTGCACCGTTGCCGTAGCTCCCGCGAACGTCCTGCGGTATGCCGAAGCCCGCACATCCGTACCCACGATGTCACCTTCAGGCCCGTAAAGCGGTTCTTCGTGTCCCCCGCCCGATCGGTGCACCAGGTCGGCGCGGACCCCTGCGGACCACCCTCCTTGCGCCCAGGTGGCGCCCCCACTGATGCGCCCGGACCGGTGGTCGGCGAGCAAAAACTCCCATCCGGCAGTTTCCGCGGCCAATCCCTCTGCTGCCAGACCGAGCTCCCATGCCGAGGCCACAGGCACCCGCACCTCGCTGAACACGGTCCGTTCCGCAATCCGCAAGGCCAAGGCATCTGCTGGCTCCGGGCCCCACCCGTGCGCATGCGGGGGCGCCCATTCCGTCCGGTCGAGCACCGATCCGGAGAGCCGCCACACGGCACCGCGGGCACCGTCTCGCTCGAGGGTGGTTGAAATGCGACTTCCGGTCGAACGCGGAAGTTGTGTGCCGAAGCGCTCGCCGTCGTCAGCCAGATCCGCCTCTACCGGCGTACCGATGATTCCCGGAAACAGCCCTGAATTCACTGCAAAAGCATCGACGGTGCCCCGCCAGCGTCCCCCGTGCAGCGGCCACGCATCGAACCCCAGCTTGCCCGCAACCGTAGTGCCTGAGGTGTTGACTAACCGGTTGCCTTCCAACGGCAATACACGCCCCAAGTAGGTAAAAGCATCCGCGCGGACATTGCGGTCCCCAAACGCCGCCGCGGCGCATCCCGCGCGCCACTGCACACGGCCCGCTCGAACCTGGGCTGTGGCTACAGCCGCGGTTCTGCCATCTCCCGATCTTCCGCTCACCGCACAGGTGGCCTCTGCACCGTCTTCAGGAAGCGGGGGAGCTTCGCGGAACACCACCGCGCCTGCAGTTGCCTCTGGACCTAACCACACCGCCCCGCCACCTCGAACCACCGCGGCACTGCCAGCAAGTTCCGGTTCGGCCAATACACCGTGATCCGCTCCCCAGCGGGCTCCTTGGAGCGGCACCCCGTCGGAAACCACCGCAATGCGGGTCCCTTGCAACCCGCGAACGATGGGCGAGAAGGAACCCGCACCGAGTTCTGTGGCCACCACTCCGGGTGCAGAACGGATCCATTCGCTCCAGCCGCCATCTGCACGCACCCGGACTTCTGTCCCTTGCCCGACGACTGCACGCTCCTCCCCTCCCTGTACCCCCACCTCGGCCACATCCAAGGCGACCGCAAGCGGTTGCATCCAAACATCCACATGGGGTTCGTGCACCGCTAACCGAACGGTCGTGTACCCCCACGCTTCCACCACGATGGAGTCCGCTTCGATTTCGAAATACCCAGCAGCATCTGCAACCACTACCTCTACGGTCGGCAAGGCCGTGACACGCGCACCGGCAACGGGACGGCCGGTGGTGGCGTCGAGTACGTGTCCGGTCAAGAGGAGGAGGAGGAACATGGAAAAAGGGTGTGAGGACGATGCGCTGCATCGCAGCGCTGAGACGCGGTGGAGGATGTGCAGCAGTCAACGGAGTAGCGCACGGCCACTCGATGAGCACCCCGAAAAATCCGGGATTGTAGACTCAGCAGCGAACAGGCGGTCCGCGGGCAGGCGACGGCGCTTGCGGCCGTGCGAGGATTGTACGTGCAAGCCCCTGTGGAGTCGGATGAAGTTCCGGGCGCAGTGCGCGCAGAAGCGGCAACAAGTCACCGTGCAGGGGGCCCAGTTCCGTTTCACAGACCGCGCACTCTTCCTCGGTCCCGACCGGAGTGCCCGGGGCAGGATCCGGAACTTTCGCGTCCGCATGTGCAGGATGGTGCGCACAGGTGTGGCCGTGTACGGCGTCTTCGGAAGGGAGGACGTGCGCAAGCGCATGCAGCGCATGTCCCACCCCCCAAACGCTCAGCGCAGCGAGCACCAAGAGGGCCGCCCGTTGCCGACGGCGAGCGAAGGACCGACTCACGGCGCGAAGTTAGCGGCGAGGTGGCCTACATTTGGGGGAAATGCACGACAAAAAGTCCATTGTGGCGAATTGGCTGCCCCGCTACACGGGGCTGGCGTTGGAGGAGTTTGGTCACTACATCCTTCTCACGAATTTTTCGAATTACGTCGAGAAGTTTGCCTTGTGGAACGGCGTGCCGGTGCGGGGAGCAGATCGGGCCATGCAATCTGCGACCTACGCGGACATCACCATCATCAATTTCGGGATGGGCAGTGCAAATGCGGCTACCGTCATGGATTTGCTCAGCGCAATTGCGCCGAAAGCGGTGCTGTTTTTAGGAAAATGCGGTGCCTTGCGCGAGAAAAATAGCATCGGGGACTTGATCTTGCCGCTGGCTGGAATCCGTGGGGAAGGCACTTCGAACGACTACTTCCCTCCTGAAGTTCCGGCATTGCCCAGCTTCGCGCTGCAGCGGGCGGTGTCTTCAACTGTCCGGGACTTCAACCGGGATTATTACACGGGGTCCGTATACACCACGAACCGGCGGGTGTGGGAACACGACGAGAAATTCCGGGAATATCTGCGCATGACGCGTGCCCAAGCCATTGACATGGAAACGGCTACGTTGTTTACAGTAGGTTTTTCGAACCGGATTCCGGTCGGCGCCTTGCTGCTGGTGACGGACGAGCCCATGACGCCCAGCGGTGTGAAGACGGAAGCGAGCGACAAGCATGTCACCGCCTCGTTCGTCGACGACCATGTGCGCATCGGCATCGAATCGCTCAAGGAACTGCAGTCGGATGGTCACTCGATCAAGCACTTGAAGTGGAAGTGAACGTCACAAAGGCCGACGGGACCCTCGCGCCGTACGCACCCGAAAAGCTGCGGAAGTCGCTTGAACGGGCCGGGGCAACGCCCGAAGAAGCCGAGGTGGTTGCGTGCACTGTAGAAGCGGGCCTGCACGAAGGCATGAGCACTCAAGTCATTTATAAGCAGGCATTTAGCAAGCTACACAAGCAGGCAAAAGGTCCGGCGGCGCGGTACCGGCTGAAGCGTGCGCTCTTTGATTTGGGCCCGACGGGCTTCCCGTTCGAGCGATTCATCGGCCGGGTATTCGAAGCCGAGGGATTCCAGGTGCGCACGGGCGTGCAGGCAGAGGGCCGCTGCGTGCCCCATGAAATCGATGTGTGGGCGGAACGGGGCGAGGAAATCCACCTCGCGGAATGCAAGTTCCACCACCACGCAGGCCAAAAATCGAGCATCCA
>CAZMNI010000101.1:0-7636 GCA_964567615.1 uncultured Chryseobacterium sp. | reverse complement strand
GCGCCGGAACTCCGCTTCGTCGTTCACCGTCCACGGAAGGACTTGCATGTGCATGCGCCGGGCTTTGCGGATGAACCCTGAGGTGACGAAACGAGCGGCCGGGCTGATGACTTCTGGGATGTACCCCAACTCGCGGGGAATGCGCCTCAGCGATGTGCGATGTTCTAGTAGGAACGAGGTGGGGATTTCAGGGGCGAGGGAATGAAAAATGCGGAGGGCTTCGAAGGAGAAGCTCTGCACGGTGACCCGACCAGAAAGTTGGTGTGTCTCAATGGCGTTACGCACCAGGGCAGCAAAGGTCTCGGCCGATGGATGGAGTGAATCGACCCATTCCGGGCGGAATTTGATTTCGATGTTGAACCGCAGCGAATCAGGGACCGATTGAACGACTGCATCGAAGGTGGGCTTGGGGACCGCCTGGCGCGCCGCATCCGGGAAGCGGGGGTCAAGCAAAGAACCGCAATCGCATGTGCCGATCACCGTGGCGGGCATCTTGAAAAGGGGGTAGGACGTGGCAGACCCGACCAGCAGCCCGTCGGGACCGATGCAAAGTCCCGGCCTTAGCCAGGGCTCGTGGCTTACGATGAGCACGGTATCCCTGCTCACTGCGAGGTCGAGTTCGAGGGTGGTGCAGCCACATTCTACCGCATGCGCAAAGGCGGGAAGGGTGTTTTCAGGGTAGCGGGCACGCGCACCTCGATGGCCTTGGAGATCGAAGGTTTGCTGGGCGAACAACGCACCGGAGCATGCGAGGCAAGCGAACACAAGGGGCCGTATCTTCGACTTCATTCCTCGAAGTTCGTGCCGTCTGCTGATTCCTCACGTTCCATTTCTCGACTTTCCGCGGCCGCTGCTGCAGCGGGGATGTCGACACGGCATGCGGTGCTCCGGCTGCTCGTGCGGATGGGCGGGGCCGAGGCGGTTGCGGCATTCCCGGGGCTCGCGGAGTTGCGTGGGAAGGCGTTCATCGATGCAGCGGTCAAGCGGCTGGGCATCGAGGTGCGAACCGAGTTGCTGACGGTGCCGGCGGCCGGCGGGGCGCTCGTGGTTGCGAACCATCCGGCCGGTGCGTTGGATGCGCTCATCCTCCTGTCCATTTTGCCGGAAGGGGCAAAGTTGTGGGTGCGCAAGCGGGCGGATGTCCCGGACCAAATGCAAGGCCATGTCCTCGCGGAGGAGGATGGCATGCGCCCTGCGATTCGGTTTCTCCGGGATGGTGGGGTCCTGCTTGTCTTCCCTGCGGGAGAGCGGGGGCGGGTGCGGCCCCGCATCCGAACGGTGGGAGATCCGCGGTGGTCCATCCTTCCAGCACGGTTGCACCGTGCCGCCGGGGTTCCTTTGGTCCCGTGCCACATCGACGCCCAACGCATGGGGGTTACACCGGCGGCAGAGCGCGTGGTGTCTGTCCGGTGGGGCAAGCCCGTAACTTCGAAGGATGTAGAGGTAGTCCGCGGGCCGGAGGCGTTGACGCGGTACTTGCGGGCACGCGTGTATGCACTCGCATCTTCGCGCCGCATCCGGCCTGAGTGGTTCGTGCGGGCCCTGAGTTACCGCGCACAGCCGGAAGAAGTGGTCGCGTCAGGAGATCGGGAGGCCTTGCGGGCCGAGGTGGAACAGTTAAGCGAGTTCAAGCTGTTTGCCCAAGGCGGTTTTACGTGCTACTGTGCGCCGTCGTCGCGCATTCCGCTTGCGATGCGGGAAATCGGTCGGCTCCGCGAGCTCACCTTCCGTGCGGTGGCCGAAGGGACGAACCAGGCCATCGACCTCGACGAGTACGACCTGTACTACCAGCACCTGTTTCTTTGGCACGAAGAATCGGGCCGCATCGCGGGCGCCTACCGCATCGGCGACGGCGAAAAAATCCTCAAGCGGTACGGGCACCGGGGGTTCTACACAGCGAGCTTGTTCCGGTTCGCCCGGGGATTTCACCCGTACCTCGGGCTATCCCTGGAGCTCGGGCGCAGCTTCGTGCCGGTGGAGTTTCAAAAGCACCGGTTGCCCCTGTTTCTGCTTTGGAAAGGCATTTTAGCAGAAGTGGCAAGACACCCGAATTGCCGCTACCTCATCGGTCCTGTGAGCATTTCCGCCGCGTACAACCCCTTGAGCCGCTGGCTGATGATGGCGTACATCGAACGGAACGCCGCAGACGAGGACTTGCGCGGACTTGTGACCCCGCGGAACCCGTACCGCCCCAAGGTGCGCGGAGCCCAAGACCCCGAGGCGCTCATCGAAAACATCCTGGACGACATCCGCAAACTCGACAGCATCGTTTCCGACATCGAGCCGGAGCACGCGCCGATTCCGGTCTTGCTGAAGCGGTATTTGGCCCAAAACGCCCGCATCCTCGCCTTCAACCACGATCCCAAATTCAACGATGCCCTCGACGGATTCATGGTCCTGGACTTGCAGGACCTTCCGGAGGGCACCGTCGAAAATCTCAGGCGAGAGCTCGCCTGATCACTGCTTCTCGAAGCGGAGCAGGAAGCTGTAGTCGTAGGTCTCTTCGCCCGCGTATTCGCGGAATTGGTAGGCCTGTAGGTCGTCCAGCTCGAGTTCCAGCATCCGCCAGTACACATCGATCTGCTTGACTTCGCCGTCGAACTGCTCGGTAAGTGCCGGTCCGCCGTTGTCCGCGAGGTAAGCAAGCACCAGCGGGTCGCTGCTTCCCGTAGCGAAGGTGCCCACGAACAGGGTCACATCGAGTCCGAAGAGCGATTGCAGCACCCCGGGCAGCGCGGGGTCCAGCGGGCCACTGACCACGGGCGGCTGCTCGACGTAGGCCACATCGACGCCGTACTCGGACGCCATGGTGGCCACGATGCCTGCGTAGTCGTCGAGCGAGGTGATCAGGCCTTCTGCAAGGAGGCCGTCGATGAATTCCGGCATGTAAGCCGAGATGTCCTCCCCAGGCGTGTAATCGAAGAAGGGGGCGCCGCCGGTGTAGGTCCACGCGACCGTGGTGGCGCTCAGGGTGGCCAAATGCCCGAACACCTCGTCCGTCACGTCGGTGTACGTTCCGCTGGCAAAAAACAGCGTATCCGGTTGGTCGAGGGCATCGGCCGTCGTTTCCACGAGGGGTGTATAGTCCGTGCCCGCGTCGTCGCGGTAGAACGGGCCGAGCGCCTTGTTGAAGGTCAAGTCCAGGTGCAGCACGCTGTGGTCGTCGTTGAATTCCCACGTGCCTTCGTAGACGAGGTCTTCACCTACTTTTGAAATCGTGACCGTGTGATCCTCGCGGAATTCGGCTTCGAGGCGGAGGTTGTTCGACGTCATCAACTCCGTGACGTTCGCGTCGTCCGAGTCACCGACTTGGTCCACCTTGACGGATGTCCACGTGCCGATGAGGCGACGTTCTGGACTGCGGAGGTGGAGGAGCGAGCCGTCTTGTTCGTAGCGGGTGCAGCCGAACGAGAGGAGGAGGAGGGAGGCGAAGAGAATGCGGTGCATGGCGTCAGATGCGGTAGGTGAAGGAGAGGCTGAAGGTGCGGCCGGTGCGGAATGCCAGCCAAGTGTATTGGCCCGGATCCCCGAAGTCGTAGGTCTTGCGGTCGAGCGGATTCAGGAGGTTGAATGCCCGGAAGCCGCATGCGAAGCGTTCGCCTACGGTTTGGGAAAGGGTCAGATCGAGGCTCGGGAACGGCTGCTGGTAGATGTCGGGCATCCCGCCGAGCTGGGTCATGAACAGCTTCGGGCCCTGCAGGTTGAAGGCCACCGTGCCTTGGAAGCCCGAGGAGTCGGGCGCGTAGGACAAGATGGTGTTGAGGATGTACGGGCTTTGGCCGAAGAGCGGCCGGGTATCCGGGTGCATGGGGTCCGTGGCCCGGATGACGCGGAGCTCTTCTTCGAGGATGGCCGTCCGGCTGCGAATGAGGCTGAGGTTGACCCCCAGCGACCATGGCATCAGGGCTTCAGAAATGAATCCGAGTGATTTGCGGCCTTCGAGCTCCAGGCCCACCGCATTCGAATACGGGATGTTCGACCAGGTGTATTCCGGATTTGCCGCCTCGAGGATGCTGGTCTGCTCAATCGGGTCGGTGAAGCGCTTGTAAAACAGCGAGGCGCTGAAGATCTCGCCGAGGTTCGGGAAGTGCTCGAAGCGCAGGTCGACGTTGTCAATCTTCGTGCCGTCGAGCCCCGGATTGCCTTTGAGCGTCTCGAGCGTTTCGAAGTCAAAGCCGCGGAAGGGTGACTTTTCGCGGAACACCGGACGGGCGATGCTGCGGCTGTAGGCAAAGCGGAGGTTCGTGACTTTCAGCAACTCGCTGCCGCTCATTGCCCAAACCACATTCAACGACGGCATCACGTCGAAATCGTTGAGCGTCCCCTGCAGCCGGTCACGCTCTTGCGGCGTGAGGTCTGTGGCCGCATCGATCCGCGCGGAGCGGATGAGCATGTCCGCCTGCTCCACGCGCACGCCTGCGTTCAATCGTACATCCGGGTGCAGGTAGGCATCGAGCAAGGCATACGCCCCTAAGACATCCATCGTGCCGCGGTCCGTGTTGTTCAAATCCGTCAGCAGGGCGGCGTACACATAGTCCCTCGCCCGCGAAACGACCATGTTCGAATCGGCCATGTACTCTGCGATGCTGCCGTTGAAGCCGCCGGTTCCTTCGAACTCGAACTGTTGCTCTTCGTGGCGCCGCGCGGTCCGGACGAACGAAAGGCCCGCAGAGACCTTCGTTTCGAGGTCGCGTGTCGGCAGAATGGGCTGAACCACATGCAGTTTCGCATCGAACTTCGACTCGTGCAAGGTCCGGTAGTAGCGCGTCGGATCCGGGTAGGTCGCAGACAGGATGGTGTAGGTCGTGTCCACGGAGACCGGCACGTTGAAGCTTTCAATGTCCAGTCCTTCGCCCGCGAGGAAGGCGATGGTCGCATCCGGGTTGCTGGCCCAGTCAAGGGGCAACTCGCTCTTGTTCAGGGCCTCGTTGATGTACTGGAGCGCTTCGGCGGTGACGTCGCTGCCGTCGACGGCGGTGAACACCGCTTGGTCAAGGAGGGGCGATTCGACCCGCTGCCAGTTGTTGTAGAACACCCGCAAATCCGGCGTGCGCATGACCCCGCCGGAATAGCCGAGGTTCCACTGGATTTGGGTTTTGTACGCCGGAAGGAAGTGCTCGCCGCGCGCTTGCCAAATGTTCAGCTGACGCTGCTCGTAGCGCTGCGTCCGCTGCACCTGCGGCATGTCCGTGTCGAGGTAGTTGAACCCCTCCATGAACCGGCTTTCGTTCTGCCCGCTGAAGTTGGGCATTGCGAGCGCGGAGATCTTGTTGAATTCGTTGAGCTTGTAGCTCAAATTCAGCAACATGTTCCAGTAGACGTTCTCCGTGCCCATGGCATCGTTGAAGCCCTTGAGCTGCTGCATTTCTCGCGTGGCGGTCGAAGTCCCTCCGCCCGTGTAGCGCGCGTACTCCCCGTCGCCCCAGTAGCGGGTTTGGCGCTTGTACTGCATCCCGAAGATGTAGCCGAAGGAGCGGCCGAAGAGCTGTGTTTGGTTGCCAAAGCTCAGGGACTGGGTCAGGTCGAGCGGAGCCTGCCGGCGGGTCACGTCCCAGGCCTTGTTGAAGCTCTGGGTCATGGCCGTCAAGCCGGCGTTCCTGGCTTCGCTCGCGGGGGCCATGCCGTAGGTTTCGAGGCTGTCCAGGGTGATGCCCAGTCCGGCGCATACCGTGCCGATGGGGTTCGAGGGGCCGATGTCACCCGGTCCGTTGATGCCCGAAGCTGCGAGCTCGTCCGCGTAGCCCATGTAGACGAGGCCGTCGTAAAAGGACGTCCCTGTGAGGAAGGGCCATTCTTCCGCCGTCAAACCCACCGCTGCTGCTGGCAAACCGCGAAACCCGTCGTCGTAGCCGAGCCAGTCCGTGCTGCTCCGCTGGCTCGACAGCACCTCCCGGAAGGTGCTTTGGTCGTTGTATCCGAGCGTCGAGGTGAAGTTGAACATGAAGGCATCGGGGAAGTCCTTCGTAATCACATTCAGGTAGGCCCCGCTCCAGTCGCCCGGGAGGTTCGCGCTTTGGGTTTTCACCACGACGAGGTTGTCCACGAGGTTCGTGGGGAAGATGTCCATCTCGAGCGTGTTGCGGCGGGGGTTGATGCTGGGCACTTCGAGGCCGTTCAACGTCGTCTTCAGGTAGCGGTCGGAAAGTCCGCGGACGAAGATGAAGTTGCCGACCGTAGACACGCCGGTCACACGGCGCATGGCCCCGGCCGCATCGCTGTCCCCGGTACGACGGATTTGCTGGCTGCTGATGTAGTCGAGGCTGGAGGCGTCCTTTTTGCGGATGTTCTCCATGTAGACGTCCCGTGCGCGGTCGACCGTCGCGACCACTTCGGCGGCCTGGTCGATGATGACCGTTTCTGCCAGCAGGTTGAAGTTGATTTGGACCACTTCCTTTCCCGTCAGCGTGACCAGTTCCACGATGGAGGTATAGCCGATGAAGCTACCCGTCACCTTGTAGGTTCCGGGCGCCAAACCGTCCAACGAGTAGCGCCCATCGAGGTCCGCCATGGCCCCCTTGTAAGGTTCGGCGATGACCACATTTGCGCCGATCAGGGCTTCGCCCGTTTGGCCATCGGCTACCACCCCGCGGATGCTGCCCTGCGCAGCAACCCAAACGGGGACACACAACAAGACGAGGGCAAGTGCGCGCATGGCTTCAGGTTTTCGACGCGAAGGTCTGCCCCGTGCCTGACCAGAGTGTGAACGCAATGTTACGGGAATGCAAAAAGGCCGCCCTTCCGGACGGCCCTTTCACATCGCACGTTTCGAATCAGTTGCAGTTAATCCCGAACGCAGACAAGAAGATCAGCAAGTCGGGCGTTCCCACTGCACCGTCGTTGTTCAAATCTGCTGGGCATGCACTGCCGAGTTCAAACGTGCAGCTGCCGTTCTCGACGTTCGCGGCCGCGTTGAAGTTCTCGGCATCCGCATACGTGCAGCCGGCGACCGCCACTTGCGTGCAGGCTGTTGCAGACGTTGCATTCGGGTTGAAGTCGGCATATTCGCTGTTCGTGCAACCGGCGCAGCCCCCGGTGGAGCCGAAGCAGACCGCCGCGACATCCTCTGCACCGTCCACCACCAAGGTCCGGACGAGGCCGTCGCTCACGCCAGCGGCATTGCGGAACTGGTAGGTGTAGGTGCCCGGGGTCAAGGTGGCAGAGAACGTGTAGAGCTCGTAATTCGCCCAAACCATGTTCACGATCGCGCCGGCCGTGAAATCACCGCTGATTTTCGCAGCGGTACCCGCGTTCCACATGTCCACACGCACTTTCACGTTGAACTGGCAGCTCGCATTCGAGTCCGTAGCGAGCGGGTTGTAGTTCGCAGCCGTCGCATCCGTACATCCCGCGATTTCGTTCACGTTGCACACACCGTCGTTGTCAGTGTCGCCGTCGACCACTGCGCCAGCGGCGCAGAAGTCGCAGCCCGTCGCGTAGATGCAGGTGTTGTTGTTCGCTTCCGTGGCTGCCGCGTTGAAGTTGCATGCGGTGATGTCGGTGCAGCCGAGAATTTCAGCGTTGTTGCACACACCGTCGTTGTCGGCGTCGCCGTCGATCACCGTGCCCGTGCCGTTCGTGGCCCCACTGCAGGTATCGCAGCCAGTTGCGAACACGCAGCTTCCATCGTTGACCGTAG